>JASLEL010000317.1 GCA_030151145.1 Aquirhabdus sp.
GCTCACGATCCTGACACAATTCATCATCTCCTTTATTGCTATCATGACGCACTGTCATGTTGAATGGACGCCGACACCACCATGCATGCTTTATTTTCCCGCTTAAAACAGGGTAGCGCACAACTTGGTCTTGCATTGTCAGACGATATCCTGCGGAAATTACTGCAATACCAAGATAATCTAACACTCTGGAACAAGGCCTATAATCTGACTGCGATCCGCGATCCAGAGGAGATGCTGATCAAGCATCTCTTGGATAGTCTGAGCGTCATCCCGCATCTGCCAGAGGGGCGACTCATGGATGTCGGTACGGGTGGGGGATTGCCGGGTTTTGTGATTGCCATCGTCCAGCCGGAGCGCCCATGTGTACTGCTCGACAGTAATGGCAAAAAGATCCGTTTCCTGCGTCAGATGACGGCAGATATGCAGATGCCCAATGTACAGCCTGTGCAGGCGCGAATTGAAGATCCGGCGACACGGCAGGCGCTAGGCCAGTTTGAGGTCGTGACAAGCCGGGCTTTTGCCTCATTGACGGACTTTGTGCGGGATTGTGCTGCATATCTTGCACCTGATGCGACCTTGGCCGCCATGAAAGGTGTGGTCCCTACGGACGAGATGGCCCAACTGGATGGCTGGCGTGAGCAGACCATTCCGCTGCATGTGCCGCATTTGGATGAGCAAAGAAGTTTGATTTTATTAAATAAAGTCTGATGGACTGAAAAAGCAGCATACGAAGTAATGAACTTCCTTTAAAATATGGCGACCGCGCCTGCGTATCCGCCCCTAAGTTATTCGGAACTTTGAGTAAACTATGACCGACATCACACCGTCAGCCAAGTCGAATGCCTCGGCCACTAAGAAGACCGAGATCTGGGCCATTGCCAATCAAAAAGGCGGCGTCGGCAAAACCACCACAGCCGTGAATCTCGCAGCGTCGCTTGCGGTGCTTAAGAAAAAAGTCCTCCTGATCGACCTCGATCCGCAGGGCAATGCCACGATGGCATCCGGCCTGCAAAAAACTGAATTGCCCTATACGATCACCGATGTCATGCTCGATGCGGCACCGGTTGAGGCGATCATCCAGCCCACGGAAGTCGGCTATCGCCTGATTGGCTCCAACCGTGATTTGGCAGGGGTTGAGATCTCGCTGATTGATCGTGAAGCGCGCGAGTTCATACTCAAAGCAGCTATTCACAAGATCGCCGGTCAATACGATTTTATCCTGATTGACTGCGCACCGACCTTAAATCTCCTGACGATCAATGCATTGAGTGCTGCCAACGGTGTCGTGATCCCCATGCAGTGCGAATACTATGCGCTTGAGGGTTTGGCCGACCTGACAGGAACTATCGACCGGATCCGTGATGCGCTCAATCCTGACCTCAAGATTCGTGCTGTGCTGCGTACCATGTATGATCCGCGCAATACACTGGCCAACGATGTCTCAAGCGAGTTGTCTGATCACTTTGGCGATCTGATGATGGAGACCATCATCCCGCGCAATGTCCGTCTGGCCGAAGCGCCGGCACACGGTATGCCTGTCCTGTTTTACGAAAAAGGCTCGCGTGGTGCATTATCATATTTAAGCGCTGCTGCCGAACTGGTGCGTGCAGCCCGTAAAAAAGGAAAAGCATGATGACTAAGCGAGGCCTAGCAAAAGGACGCGGACTGGATGCCCTGCTGGGATCTATCCGGCAAGTGCGCGAAGAAGTCGCCGAAAGCCATACCCATACGCCTGAGAATGTCTCTCTGTTGGAAATCCCCTTAGACAGCCTGCAACGTGGTGTCTATCAGCCCCGGCGTGAAATCAGCCCGGAGAGTCTGACCGATCTGGCCGAGTCGATCAAGCGTCACGGTGTGATGCAGCCGATCGTCGTACGCCGTATACGCGGCTCAGGTGCTGATGCCGTCTATGAGATTATCGCTGGTGAACGTCGCTGGCGCGCCGCACGTTTGGCGGGGCTCTCTGTCATTCCAGCCATCGTCCGCGAACTGCCGGATGAGCTCGCCATTGCGCTGGCGCTGATCGAAAACATCCAGCGCGAAGACTTAAGTCCGATGGAGCAAGCGACTGCGTTGCAACGCTTTCATGACGAATTCGGCATGAGTCATCAGGAGATCGCCGAGACGGTCGGTAAGGCGCGTGCTACCGTGAGCAATCTCCTGCGCCTCATGAGCCTGAACGAAGAAGTCAAAACCATGCTGGATCGTGGCGATCTGGACATGGGGCATGCGCGTGCACTGTTGGCACTGGCGACTGCTGAGCAGAGTGATGTAGCCCGCATCGTCGTCGGACGCGAACTCTCGGTCCGCCAGACTGAGCAACTGATCCGTGATCGGCTGAATCCACCTGCAGAAAAACCCCAGCGCGCCGCACCGCCGGACATCAATGAGCTGGAGCGTCGTCTGGCCGAGCGACTGGGCGCGCGTGTTGAGTTGTCGCACAATGCGAAGGGTAAGGGAAAACTGGTAATCCGTTATCATTCTTTAGACGAACTCGATGGCATTTTGTCAATCATGTCTGTGCAATGATGCATTGACACGTTATGATCCGCTGCGGGCCTATACCGCACGTGGATCGTTGCCATGCGCGAACAAAAAATATATGGCCCACAGTCATCGTCATCTCTGCCGTTATTCGGGATAAGGAAGTCGTTTCATGTGGGAATTAATTAAAGCTGGTGGTTGGCTGATGCTACCGCTGGTGATCTGTTCGATCATTACCGTCACCATCATCATCGAACGCGGCATCCGCCTGCAGCGCCGCAAGATTGCCCCTTATGGTCTGGTACAGTCGCTGGCTCCCAAGTTTCAACATGGCACTCTGCCAGCAGCCGAACTGACTGCACTCCATCAAAGCACACCACTGGGCGATCTCTTGGCGACCGGTATCGAATACTCAAGCGGTGGCTTTGAATATATGACCCTGCAGATGCAGAACCGCGCCAGTGTCCTCATCCATCGTCTGGAAAAAAATCTCAATCTGCTCGGCACCATCGGTACGGTGGCACCGTTACTGGGCCTCCTTGGTACCGTGATCGGGATCATCGAATCCTTCCTCGCTGTCAATATCGGCGGCAACACCGACCCTGCACAGCTGGCGTCCGGTATTTCACAAGCGCTGATGTGTACAGCTGCTGGGATGATCGTGGCGATTCCGGCATTGATCTCCTGTCGTTATTATCAGCGTAAGGTAGCCGATTTTGCGGTCGAGATGGAGGAGCAGTCCGGCATCCTGCTACATATGCTGCAACTGAGTCAGCAAGATCTGTTATCCGTCGTAAAAAATCCGGCATCAACGCATCCGCAGTCATCGCCTGTCATCGCCAATTCGGTCTTTGCTCAAAAACTGGCGCAGACGTCACCTGGCAAAGCGGTCGATCCTGCAGCGACTGCACATACTTCCCCCACCTCGCAATCGTGAGGGGGGAGCCATGAAATTTCGCAAGCCCAAAGTCGAAGACATCGCGATCAATCTGACGCCCATGATTGATTGCCTGCTGTTTCTGGTGGTGTTTCTCCTGGTATCCACCAGCTTTAATAAATTCAGTCGGCTGAATCTGGTGTTGCCACAAGCCAATGGCGTACCCGAAGTGCGTCATCCGCACAAGATCGAAGTCGGTGTGGATGCCAAAGGCGTATACATCGTGAATGGTAAGACATTGGCCAGCGACAGTGAGGATGAGCTGCGTGAAGCGATTGAAAAAGCCAGTCATGGCGACCATAGTCTGCCGCTCGTGATCGCAGCAGACGGGCGCACCACGCATCAATCAGTAGTGAAAGTGATGGATGTGTCTGGTAAGCTAGGCTTCGTGAATCTGAATATCAGTACACGCATCCCGGTCGGTGGCAGCAAATAATCATAAGCCATCAGCAAATCCGTCTTTTTTTGTCTATCTATGAGGAGTAATCCGTGACGAGTTGGGCTATTTATCACAGATTACTCGGTTATCTGAAAGCATATTGGTGGGCAGGGATTCTGACTTTGGTGGGCAATATCATTGCTGCAGCGACCGAAGTCAGTAGTGCCAAGCTGATGCAATACATCATTGATGCGATCACGACACACGATCAGACGGTGCGTTATCTGTTTCCGATCCTGATCGTGGTATTGGTGTTCTGTCGTGGGCTGGGATCGTTTATGGGCGGCTATTATATGTCCGTCATCTCGCGTAATCTCGTCCATACCCTGCGCACACAGGTCTTCA
>JASLEL010000340.1 GCA_030151145.1 Aquirhabdus sp.
TGCAGATCGGTGGCCGAGCGGTGGATGGTTACGGTGCCGGGTGTGGTCACGTAAAACGTGCCTTTACCATTCTGCAGTTTGCAATTGGCACCAATGACGGGCGCGCCCATACTGCGGGTCTCAACAGACAAAGTCTGCGATGTGCCGGTCACGATGGAAGCGCAGCCGGTCAGACTGGCAGCGGCGACCAGAAGGGCAACGGAGGAGGTTTTTGTGAGGGCTTTTACAGAAATCATATTTTTCATGATGATGCAAAGATTGTGGGCTAAAAGTTTGCGAAATATAGCAAAGAGTGAATATTTTTTAATTAATGTTAGATTAAATTTGTAATTTTGTTGTTTGTTTGTTCTATTTTTAGCCTGAATCAAGTCATCTCCTGTCGAGACAGGCCCATGACGAACATCGCTGAATATTGATGGGAGCTAAGCGGTGAACTCGATGTTAGGGATGATAACGAGGTCGGGGCATTACACGGATATGAGAGGCCGCGTGCGGCATTGCAAAATGATGCCTTATATCGGGACACATTTCTTTCTGACTTACAATCAGATATATTCATTTTACGGGACTGGTGCAATGTTGGTCCGGTATCGCGCTGTCTAAATCATTGTTGCAGAGCCCTCTGCCATATGATCAGACCGGCTGACAGTATTAAAATCCCACCAGTATGTCCGTTTGCGCATGGATTGCACACTGATGTGCATGGATAGCCTGAGGATAGGCGGGATGTAGCATGATGTGGTTAAAGCTGGGATTGTCAGCGACACTGGCAGCATTGGGTTTTGAAATCTTTGTCCAACTGAAGATGTGGCTGGATGATGATGAAAACGACCTGCTGGCTGTTGCGCTGACGACGCTTGGGGCGCTGAGCGGTCTTGCCTTCGTCGTTAGCCTGAAGAGCGTGCTGGATGATGAAGGCGATGACATGCCGTTTGGTGCATTTCTGCTGCAAGTCTGCATTGTGGTCAGCCTGACTTTTATTTTCCTGAATGTTTTGAACTAGACAGGATCACGTCTGTGGTCAGCATATCTGGCGGATCTGCGCATCGATGATGCACAGTACGTCACGCCTGTGAGTTGTTTAAATACGGTCCAGTGATGATTCTCGACCGTTACGGCTTTTCTTTTCTCCTGCCAGTCCTGTCGATCAAGCGCAAGCTAATCCGTGCTGCTTGAGGCATCGTGCTTCAGCTTGACCAGCGTTTGACCGGCGATGGCAGTCAAAGCAAAAAGTATCAGCGTGGGTGCTTCAGATGGATCCCGCAGATGGTCGTTTGATGCCTTTCATTTCTGCTTTTCAGGCCAAATCTCACTCAAAGATCATGGTGAAAATCAAAAAGCTGCGACTTTCATCAGAAAAAAAGAATGTATTTTCATCAGTCGTGCATCAGGGGAGTATCCGCTTTATTTTCTGAATGGTTGGTTTTTTAAACTAAAATTTGAATTTAAAGTGAAAAATATGTAGGTATTGATAACGATGAGGGTGATATATCTGCCAGTCTGCATGATTACATCAATATTGGATAAAAATACAGCATAATCAGGAGTTAAAGTTAGGTGTGCTGATATTGAAATGGTCACAAAAATTAAACATAGGGCCGCTAGGATGCCTAATATGCACTCAATTTATGAGTATGCAGATCATTTCTACACACCAGTCACAAAAAAGGAACTTCATAATGAATACACGTCTGAAACGATGCGTATTTGCCCTGACCCCCATTGCTGCTGCATGTGCTCTGGTTGCCTGTGGCAGTTCATCTTCGTCATCCACACCGACACCTGTACCAGCTCCGGCACCTGCCACCACCACGTTTAGCGGTGTGGTTGCTGCAAGTGGCTATATCGCGGGTAGCACTTCGGGTAACCCCACACTCAAGTCTGGTTACTACACTGGCGCTACCGTATTTGTCGATACCAATGGCAACGGCAAGCTGGATGCAGGTGAGCCATCGGCGCAAACCGACTCTACCGGTCATTTCACCCTGCAAAGCACCGTCAGCGGCCAATTAGTCGCAGATATTCCGACAACGGCAACCAATACTGCAAGCGGCAAGGCTGTGCCAAGCCATCTGATTCTGCGTGCTTCGGCTGCTCAGGTAGCTGATCAAGGCGCAGGCAGTGTCGTGATCAGCCCGATGTCGAGTGAAGTGCAGCGTCTGGTCGAAGCCAATGGCACTGCTTATGCCACCGAGAAGGCGAACGTAGCGACACGTCTGTCGACGCCGACATTCAACAATAGCTCGGTCACCGTCAGTGGTTCGGATGCACTCAGCGATGTCAACAAGCTGACCGGCATTGCACAGCAGGCTGTACTGTTTGAAGAAAACCAACTGGCCAATCGCTATACCTACGCGACCACCAAACTGGATCGCAATGACCTGTATCCAGACAATCTGGCTGTATCGGGTAACGATCCAACGGTCGTGAATGCTGCAGGTGTTGCTGCCTCCGGCGTTGTGGTATCCGCAGGTACCACGCCGGCCAAGCCGACGGTGACTCAAGCACCGATCACCTTTGCACAGGCGCAGCAGGCTGCGTTTAATGTCGAAGGTATTCCACGCTACGACAATATCTTTGTCATCATGCTGGAAAACCATAGCGTGAGCGCAACCCCTGGTACTCCGGGCATTCTGGGTTCCGCATCTGCACCTTACCTCAATAAGATCCTGACCAGCGGCAATCAGTTCACGACCTACTACTCAACCGGTAACCCGAGTGAGCCAAACTACACCGCACTGGGCGGTGCTGATGACTGGGGTATCACGGATGATAACTGGTGGGGCTGTGCGAACGGCACCAGCAATGCGTTGACTGACACCGCATTTACGGGCGGTACTGCATCGGATGGCCATCCACTGGTGGCAACGATTGCGATCCCGAATACCAACACCAGTGCGCTGTCGGGCTATACCAGCAGTGCCTGTGCCGCTGGTGCGTCTGCTGCGCATAACATCATGGCACCAAGCCTTTTTACCCTGATCTCGCAAAATGGGATGACATGGCGTACTTATAGCGAATCCATGAACCCCGGCCAAGATCCACGCGTAGACAGTATCGCGGATAGTGCGGTATCGGGTGCCTATTCGGGTCCGGGCGGTGCTGGGACCTCCTTCCCGCTGCCAGCTTCGCTGTATAAGACCAAACACCATCCGGGTATGGCCTATCAGTCGACACGTAATCTGCCCGAGTTCTTTGCGGACAACCGGACCATCTTCGGTACCCAGTACTCAGCGACAGCACTGGCACAGTCGACCAAATATACCATCCCTGCCAACTACAACTACGACCAGTTCAGCACCGACTTGGCCAGTGGTGATGTGGGTAACCTGAACTTCATCATGCCTGACCAGTGTGATGACATGCATGGTACCGGTTCAGACCCATCATGCGCAGGCGGCAGTACCGCAATCGTCCAGCGTGGTGACGACTATGTGCGTCAAGTGGTCTCGAAGATTCAGGCGTCGCCTGCGTGGACCAACCCGAACCGCCATGTCGCGATCGTGGTGATGTTCGACGAAGGTGAAGGCAGCTCGACCTCCTGCTGTGGCTGGAACCCAGTGACATCGAATGTCAATCAGGCACCTCTCAGCTATGCAAATGGCAAATATAGCCCTGTCACAACGACCGCCTATAATCAGGGTAACCATGGTCATGGCAACTCGATTTTCGTCGTGCTGACCAATGGCAAGGCACAGGCGGGTATCGTGGATAGCGATGCCTACAGCCACTTCTCGTTTGTACGTACGCTGCAGGACATGTTCCAACTGGGTGATCCGGTGCAGCCGCAGTCCTACCTTGCACGTGCGAAGTACTCCGAGTCGTTTATTGCGAACAATATCCTCAATCTGCCTGAACTCGCAGGCAGTGCGGATACCCACTTTGACTCGGTACGCCCGATGAACCATGCCTTCATCACCCCGGCGAACTACACGCAGAAGCTGAATCCTGCCGACGTGACCGGTACATCGCTGGCGACCCGTGCACCGGGTCCTGATGCGACACAGACCAACGTCTGGGCACAGAAGTAAGTTGCAGTGGGGGGAGGCAGCAGACGGCTGCCTCGTCCCATTTTTTCACCTGTGCCGGGTCTGATATTTTGCGACCCGGCTATTTTTATTGAGTCTGATGACCAGACGACGCTGTGCAGAAGCCTTGCAAAAAGTGTCGTCCGGTCATCAGATCCATTTGGAACCTGAGCTGAGCGACAACCATGAATAAGCTTACCCGTGATGTTCGTATCCTGAGCATCTTGCTCCTGGGAGCAACTCTCCTGATGACTGCCTTGGTGGCTTGCGGTGGCGGCGGGGGAGGCAGCAGTGCGGCATCCAGCGCATCCGGGAGTACATCCACGACGCCATCGGGAGGTTCCGACAATGGGTCAACGACGACCAGCACCTTGAGTCTGGCGGCGCAAGTCGGACAAAAGCTCTTTTTCGATCAGAACCTGTCTGGGGGCAAGAATATGAGCTGCGCAAGCTGCCATAGTCCCCAATACGCCTATGGACCACCAAATAGCCTCTCCGTACAGCTCGGCTCCGATGGCATCTCTGTGGGCCAGCGTGCGGTGCCTTCCTTGCGCTATAAATCAATGACGCAGCTCTATAGTGACAATGCCGAAAACCCGGATGGCGTCACTCAGAACGCACCGGGCGGTGGTCTCATGTGGGATGGTCGTGTCGGTTCGCTCGCTGCGCAGGCGGCATTGCCACTCTTGAATCCGATCGAAATGAATAATCCATCCGCCGCTGCTGTGGTTCAGACGGTGCAAAACGCCAGTTATGCGCCTTTATTCCAGCAAGCATTCGGCGCGAACGCATTCAGCAATACGACCACGGCGTTTACCAGCATAGGGCAGGCGCTGCAGGCTTTTCAGCAAGAAGACCAAAGTTTTGCGCCTTATTCGAGTAAATACGATTTGTATATCTCCAATAAAGCCGGTGGTACGCTGACCGCTGCAGAGATGCGCGGCCTGAAGTTATTCAACACCATTCCGGATACCGGCAGTGGCGACAGTGGCGCGGGCTGTGTGGCATGTCACTACGGTGGTGCCAACTTCCATGGTTCTGTCGGTCTGATGACGGATTTTACTTATCAGGCCTTGGGCGTCCCGCGTAACGACGCTGAGATTCCGGGTAATGCGCGTGCCAACATTCCCGGCGGCACTGATAGCGTCTCGCCATATGCATACTACGATATGGGTTTGTGTGGTCCGAATAATCCACTGCATGCACCGACCGGTAGCAATAGCGGGGCGGGTTATAATCAGTTCACTAACACCTACATGCCCGATCCTTATTGCGGCCGCTTTAAGGTGCCGACGCTGCGTAATGTCTCGACCCGCACTGCGTTCTTCCACAACGGCGTACTCCATTCCCTGGTGCAGGTGGTGAATTTCTATAATACCCGCGACACCAATCCTGAATACTGGTACCCCAGCAGTGGTGGCAATGCGGCGAATGTCACGACGAATCCGGGCTTTGCCCTGTACCCGACCTATGCCGCAGGTGCGACCATCAATAAATACAACGATCTTCCCACGCAATATCAGGGCAATATCGATACAGAAATGCCGATGGGGCAAGGGTCAAACAACGACGATCCAAGCTATCCGAACAATACGATTAACATGGGCGGTACGACCATCGCCGAGGGGGCGTTGCCTCGCGCATTCCATGCCACCCCGCAAATGTCGCAACAGGACATGTCGGACCTGCTTTGCTTCCTGCAAACGCTGACTGATGGCTATCAACCACCAGCGACGCCACCAACCAGCGGTGTTTGCGTGAACTGATAGGTGCCAGCGGCAGATCTCTAGAGGTTTGCCGCTGGCCGATATCGGCAGAGCTACTCATATTACATTCAGATAATCCAGAAAACAGAGACATACAAACACATGATGACGATCCGATCTTTCAACGCTTCCCGTCTGGCTTGCGGTGTGGCTGCCTTGGCTGCGCTGGGTCTGCTGGCAGGCTGCCATCAGCAGCATCAAGAGGCCAACATGAGTAACTTCACGGCGACCATTAATGATTTTCTGGCTCAGCGCGGACACCTCTGTTTGGCGAAATACGACTGGCCCATCTATGTGACGACCGAAGATCAGGCCAATGGCACGCGTGACGCGCTGCAGATGCCCGTACTCGAAAAATTAGGCTTGGCTGTGGGCAAGGATATGATGGTCGAGCGCACCGACAGCAGCGGTAAAAAGATCACGGCTCAGGCGCGTCAGTACCAGTTGACCACGCAAGGGCAGAAGTACTATCTGCATATACCGGAAGTCGTCGCAACGGCGGCGACACGCGTTACTCATCCGGCTGATTTCTGCGCAGCAACACTGACGCTCGATAAGGTCGTGAGCTGGGAGCCACCCATGAAGATGAATGGCCAGACCGTGACCTCTGTGGTCTATACCTACAAGATAGACCCGGCACCATGGGCGAAGACCCCTGAATTTCAGCATGTATTCCCGATGGTGGCGCGTGTGATCGAAGGCGCGGGCACCATGCAGCTCCGCGAGGGCGTCCATCTGACGCCCAAAGGCTGGATCGCGGATGAGGTTTTTGTACGCTGATGGAGATACCGTCTGCGATGAGTGGACGGTGTTGATCGCCTTAGGTCGTGCTGCGCGGGACAAAGCGGCGTGAACGGATCCATTTGCTCGCCAGCCATTTATCGCCTGCGCGTACCGGAAGGCTGGCGTGCAGCGAGCTGGGGTCACAGTAGCCCAGACGGTTGCCATACTCAAAATACAGTGCCTGACCACGCCTAGGCGTCACGGACCAGCCGATCTGAGGAAATACCGTCTCGCCGCCCGCCTCAACGTCGTTTAAATACATCAGGAATGTGCCGACGCGCTGACCACTACGTGCAATCGACTCCTGATTGGTCTGATTGCGCGTCATCAGATAATCCACATGCGGCGTAGACTCAGCGCCGATCTCATAATGCAGCATCTGCAGCCCTTCGCCATGCTCAACTGGCAAACCGGTCAATAGCGCGATCCGGGCTTCGATGCGTTCAAGCAATGGCGTCTCGCCCAGTTGAAAGAACATGCCATCACTACTGCGATGTCCAGCCACGATATTATTCCCAGTCACCGGATCGACCACGGTCGAGCGTTGCAGGCGTGGCTGAGCCAGTGCAATCAGCGCGTCACATTCTGCATCATCCAGAAAATGATCCAGCAGCACTGCAGCAGGCTGCCGCAGGCGTGCGATCACCTGAACCGTGCGGTCACCCAGTTGGATCGTCGCAGTGTCCGGGAGGCGCAGTGACTCAGGCGCATAGATGATCGGCGCGCCGCCGACTTCGATGCTTGGGCCGGGCAGCGCTGCGCCATGCAGGATCGCTGATGCCACGGCATCGACCATGGTCGCCGCCAGCTCAGGTGCTGTCTTGCGTGTCACCAATTCATGAATGATCGCTTGTGGTTCGACACCACGCGTGAGATTGTGCTCGATCCAGTCGCGTAATTCGATCGGGAAGTTGGCTTTGATAGACATGTCAAACAATGATTGGCTGGTGAAAAAAGGTGGGCTCAATGTCGCATAGATCAGACGAGTGATGCAACAAAATCAAGGGCTGGATGTACGATCAGATTGCTTGGGATAGCCTACTTGCGGACTGCATGCTTCGGCGGTGCGGCATGGTATTTTCAGGCTTGCTGAGCTGAATCATTCAGATGGCTTTAGGTGACACCAGACAACAAAAAAGCCCTGAAGCTGGTCGCTCAAGGGCTTTTAAGATGCAGACGGACTGCTGTGGCACTATAAATGGTGCCCAGAGCGGGACTCGAACCCGCACACCCGAAGGCGAGGGATTTTAAATCCCTTGTGTCTACCATTTCACCATCTGGGCGGTGAAGCTTGACCATGTAAGGGATAATCCTGCCATGGATCAAAACAAAGAAAAATATGGAGGCTGGAGCCGGAATCGAACCGGCGTCAGCGGATTTGCAATCCGCGGCATAACCATTTTGCTATCCAGCCAAGGGGTCACATATTAACAGCACAGATCAAAAAAACAAGGCATAAACCGCGTAAAACTGTCCAAAAAATCATCCTTCGAGCACGGATCGTGGACTGTTTTTCGTTTACCTGCCTTCTGTCGCAGGAAATTTGTGCGTGATCGGCTATCATATGCGGCAATTGATGATCGTTGCGGAGCAATTTCATGGCACTACTACTGAATGGGCGTACGCTTGCGTCCCAAATCGAAGAACAACTGAAAGTCCGCGTGCAAGCGATCAAGGACAAATCCGGGCGCACGCCGATCCTGGCGACCATTCTGGTCGGTGATGATGGCGCCTCTGCGACCTATGTGCGCATGAAGGGCAATGCCTGTCTGCGGGTCGGGATGGAGTCGCTCAAAGTCGAGCTGCCTGCCGCTACGACCACTGAAGAACTGCTGGCCGAAATCGCTGCACTGAATGCCAATCCAGACGTCCACGGCATCCTGCTGCAGCATCCGGTACCGCACCAGATTGATGAGCGCGCCTGCTTTGATGCTATTGCTCTGGCTAAAGACGTGGATGGCGTAACCTGTCTGGGCTTTGGTCGTATGAGCATGGATGAGCAGGCCTATGGCTCTGCGACGCCACAAGGCATCATGACACTGCTTAAGGAAAACAACATCGAGATCGCGGGCAAACATGCCGTCGTGGTCGGACGCAGTGCGATACTGGGTAAACCGATGGCGATGATGCTCTTGGCCGCTAATGCCACCGTGACCATCTGTCATTCGCGCACGCAGAATCTCCCTGATCTGGTCAAACAAGCCGATATCATCGTCGGTGCTGTCGGCAAGCCTGAGCTGATCAAGCGTGACTGGATCAAAGCCGGAGCAGTCGTCGTCGATGCGGGCTTCCATCCGCGCGAAGGGGGTGGCGTGGGCGATATTGAGTTGGTCGGGATTGAGACCATCGCCAGTGCCTATACGCCGGTACCGGGTGGCGTCGGTCCGATGACGATCACCACGCTGATCCGTCAGACCGTGGAGGCAGCTGAGAAGGCGCTGGGCTGATCAGTGGCTGAATTTCAAAATATCGCACCGCCGCAATTGCTGGCGGCGCTACATCAGGTCATTCCAGATACGCGTTTGCTGCGCCAGACCTTACCGGGCACGGAGATCGACTTATGGCTGATCCCGCCCGATCTGCCGACCGAGCGTATGGATGATGAGGTGGTGCGCCGGATCTGGAGCGATACGCCGTACTGG
Source organism: Aquirhabdus sp. (assembly GCA_030151145.1). Taxonomy (GTDB): domain Bacteria; phylum Pseudomonadota; class Gammaproteobacteria; order Pseudomonadales; family Moraxellaceae; genus Aquirhabdus. Next base: position 9,220 of record JASLEL010000340.1, read on the forward strand.
ATCTTCTGCTGGGCATCGGGCCTTGCGATGGCGCAGTGGCTGCTCGCTGAGCCTGAGCATGTGCGCGGCAAGACCGTGCTGGACTTCGGTGCAGGCTCTGGTGTCGTTGCCATCGCGGCCAAGCTTGCGGGGGCGGCACGGGTGATCGCCTGTGATATCGATCCGGTATCACTGGAGTCTTGCCGTGAGAATGCGCGTTTAAATGGCGTTGAGCTTGAGTATCTGGATGATCTGTACGCCTGTCCTGAGCAAGTCGATGTTTTGCTGGCAGCCGATGTGCTGTATGACCAGAGCAACCGGTTTTTTCTCGATGAGTTCCTGCGCTTTGGACGCGAGGTGTGGGTCGCGGATTCGCGAGTGCGTAACTTCAGCCATCCTCAGTATGTCAAGGACGGCGCACGCAGTGCCTCGACATGGCCGGATCTGGATGAGGCAAATGAGTTTCGTAATGTGAGTTTTTATCGGACGATCATCTGAGCCATATGCATCGACAAATCAAGCCGTACGGGGCGACTCGTGCGGTTTTTTTACATCTGTATATCGGAAAAATGACATTTGTGAAACATGATGCGATACAAGGCTGTTCAGATGCGGTCGCGCGTGACATGATCAGGGAAAATAAAACCAATGAGACTGATGTCTGCGCGTCGAGGCAGGTCAGTACAGGAGGGTGCGATGGAAGGTTTACTGGCGGTAAGCGGTTTGCTGAGTGTGGTCACGGGAGCATGTCTGCTACTGGCTGCAATCGTCCTTGCCATTATTACGGCGACCACGAAAGAGGCGACTAGCAAAGCAAAAGCCAAACGACAGCTCAAAACAGTACTGCTCATCGGCGTATTGCTCTTTATGGCGGGCTTTGGCATCTGTACCTTACAGCTCAGTCTGTATCCCTTGAATTTCCATTGAATTGATCGGGAGTAGACCTCAGATGACGGTGCGACTGATGGCGCAGCGATATCGCAATGGTGCAGTGCTGCTGGCAGCAATCGCTGGATGCATTCTTAATGGGGCTTGTTTTCAGATTTATCGCCCGTCCGTTGTGCATCAGGCGGCTTATTCGATGCCTCGGTCTGCGTCATCACCTCTGCATATGTCGATCACGGATATTGTCGTACATGGCGTGCTGATCACGGCGGATCGGACGAGTCTGCTACTGGTCGGTGACGATGCGATCTATGCTGTGCAGATCCCGCAGGTCATGCAGAAATTTCTGAACGCGCCACATACCGCGCTGTCGCTGGCATTCGAGCAGATGAGCGTGTCTTCAAATGACGTCTCGCTGCAGATGACGGTGCGAGTCGCGGCGTTTGGGTTCGATGAAGCGCGTGCATTGTCTGCCTACAATCTAAAAGCGACCAAAGATGGCTTAAGTCTTGAGATCAATAGCATTGGTGAAAAATATCAGCCGATGAATCCGCTGTTATCTGCGGTCAATAGCATGCCGGGTTCGTCGAGCTTTGGTATACGCGTGACGGAGCTGAAGGATGATCACATGCCTGCAGGGTTGCCCTTGCAGTTATCGCAGCATGAGGGGCGATGGTGGTGGGCGCAAAAAGCGCTGATGCCGCTTGATATGCCGGTCACGGGGATCTAAGTATGCTCAGGGCGATGGTATTGGATGC
>JASLEL010000026.1 GCA_030151145.1 Aquirhabdus sp.
CACCGCGATAGCCGTTGACGTTCTGACCGAGTAGCGTCACTTCACGCACGCCTTGGGCGGCGAGGCTGACGATCTCTGCGATGACGTCATCCAGCGGGCGTGAGACTTCTTCACCACGGGTATAGGGTACGACGCAGAAAGAGCAATACTTGGAGCAGCCTTCCATGATGGAGACGAAAGCCTTGAACCCTTCGACTTTAGGCTCCGGCAGGAAGTCAAACTTCTCAATCTCGGGGAAGGAGATATCGACCAACGAAATCTTCTGTGCCGGTTTGCTGCCATGCTCGGTCTTGTGTGCCTGATGCTGATCCAGCATCTGTGGCAGACGGTGCAAGGTCTGCGGGCCAAAGACCATATCGACGTAAGAAGCACGTTTCTGGATGCCTTCACCTTCTTGTGAGGCCACACAGCCGCCGACACCGATGATGACATCGGGATTGGCTTCTTTAAATTTACGCCAGCGGCCCAGTTCGCTGAAGACTTTCTCTTGCGCTTTCTCGCGGATCGAGCAGGTGTTCATCAGCAGGATATCGGCTTCAGACGGATCATGCGTCACCACATAGCCATGGGATTCACCCAAGAGGTCTGCCATACGGCTGCTGTCGTATTCATTCATCTGACAGCCTTGCGTCTCGATATACAGTCGCTTGACACCGGATACCGCAGCGTTTGGCGTGCTCGGTGCGTCCTGAACAGGCGTCATCGATACGCTTGCTTGGGTAGTGGGGTCAAAGGTCTGTACCGTCATTGCTGTCGACTCTTGCTGTACTGCTGAAGGGCTGCCGCTGAACTCTGTCTGGAACATGAATCCAGTGATGATCAAATCATGCGGTCATGGTGATGATTTTGTCTGGACCGTGTAGGGCATGAAAAGGAAAGCGGCGGATTTTATCATGTTCGTGCCGATGGATAAAGAAAGCACGGCAGAACTGTAAGCATTTTTACGAATGGTTTACAGTGTGTTCTTATAACTTATTGATAAAAAATAATTATGTTCTCTTTTAAGGAGTGTGATCGACTTTGCAGATATTGCAAAATGTAACAAGTGGCATTCAAAACTGTCGTTGTTCAGACTGGGGCTGCGGGCTAAAGTTGCATCATGGCGATGAATCCGGCGGATGGAAAGTTCGGTTGGTTCATCAATGAAGACAACATCTGTTAATAGCTGCGACCCAAGCGGTCGAAGATGGACATGGGAGTACGCTCATGAAAAAAGCAATCGTTGCAGGTTTATTGGTCGCAAGTACCGTCTGTGCGGTGCAGCCTGCGTTTGCGGATATGGACCCAGTGGGTTCGGCCGTCGTTGGTGGTGTGGCAGGTGCCGTGCTCGGTCATGCGGTCGGTGGCCGTAATGGAACGGTCGTCGGTGCCGCACTGGGTGGTCTGACCGGAGTTGCGATTGCCAATAGCAGCAACGGCTATTATCGTGAAGGTTATGGTTATGCCCGACCTGTGGCATATAGCCGTCCCGTGTACTATAGCGAACCGACCTACTACGCTCGTCCCGTCGTTTATGAGCGTCCGGTGGTCTATGAGGAATATCGTGGCTGGGATCATGACCGTGGCTGGCATCGCGGTTGGGATCATGATCGCGACTGGCATCATGGCTGGGACCGTGATCGCGAATGGCACCATGGCTGGCGTGACGACTAATGGCCGCCTGACCCAGTTGGTCGTTTGAACATTGCTTTCAGGCGGGTCCCGGTTCACTATAGTAGATATCGGGACATGCCATTTCACTACAATGATTGATTTTGCTACTTGTTACATTTTGAGAAAAAGAGGTAAACAACGATGAAAAAATTTCTGTTGGTTTCGACATTGGCCGTTGCGGGGCTGGTCGGTCAGGCAACCTATGCTGATGATCTGACCAACGCCGTTGCTGGCGGCCTGGGTGGTGTAGCTGGCGCTGCGGTTGGTCACTCGCTGGGTGGTCATACCGGTGGTGTCATCGGTGGTGCCGTAGGCGGCGGTTTGGGTGGTGGTGTCTCCGGAGGCCGGAATGCTGCCATCGGTGGTGCACTGGGTGGTGGTGCAGGTGCTGCGCTGGGACATGGCCGTAACGGTCAGATGATCGGTGCAGGTCTGGGTGGCGCGGGCGGCTCGTTCCTGGGTGGTACACTGGGACGTGAGCATGGCTATGGCTATCATCGCCACCACCGTCACCATCATCATGACGACGATGATTGATCATTCCGTCTGATGATACCGATAAAAAAAACAGCCCTCAGGGGCTGTTTTTTTTATGGCACAAGCCGGATCAGATCGTGCGCGAAATCAGCTCTTTCATGATTTCGTTGGTCCCGGCGTAGATGCGGTTGGCGCGATTGTCGATATAGGCGCGTGCGATTGGATACTCCAGCATATAGCCGTAGCCGCCATGCAGTTGGACGCATTCATCGACGACTTTGCTGAACATGTCACTGATCTTGTATTTAGCAGCTGCGGCGGCTTCGATGGCAAGGTTGCTCTCAAGCTGCATTTCCATGCAGCGATCCACATAAGCACGACCAAAGTCCAGCTCAGTACGCAGTTCGGCGAGCTTAAAGCGGGTATTCTGGAATGACATGACGGTCTTGCCGAAGGCTTTGCGCTCTTTGACATATTTGACGGTCTGGGCATAGGCCGCTTCCGCGCCAGCCTGACAGATGATCGCGACGATCATGCGCTCCCATGCCAGCTCTTTCATCAGCATGATGAAGCCCATGCCTTCCATGCCGAGCAGGTTTTCCTTCGGTACACGTACATTGTCAAAGAACAGCTCGCAGGTGTCTTGACCTTTCATACCGACTTTTTTCAGTGGCTTGCCTTTAGTAAAGCCTGGGGCTTTGGCATCCATGATCAGGAGCGACAGGTTGCTGGAGCCTTTATCGCTGGTGCCGGTCTTGACCACGACCACAGCCATGTCACAGAGATAGCCATTGGTGATAAAGATCTTGGAGCCATTGACCACGTAATGGTCGCCATCCAGTACGGCGGTAGTGCGTACGCTCTGCAGGTCGGAGCCGGTGCCGGGTTCGGTCATGGCGATGGCACTGACGACTTCGCCGGTGGCCATCTTGGGTAGCCAAGCGAGTTTCTGCTCATGGCTGCCGAAGTTATTGATGTAGTTGGCGACGATGTCGGAGTGCAGCGACATGCCTGAGCTTGAGTCCATGGCATAGGCTTGCTCTTCCATGAGGATCATGCTGTACAGACGATCCACGCCTGAGCCGCCATATTCCTCTGGCATGGTCGGGCAGAGCAGGCCGAGGCTGCCAGCTTTGTTCCACAGGTCGCGATCCACATGCTGCTGGGTTTCAAAGCGTTCGGTATGCGGGACGACTTCCTGTTCAAAGAAGCGACGTGCCGTGTCGCGGAAAGCTTCGTGCTCCGGGCCAAACAGTTTGCGCGGGATCATGGGGGCGTTGGGACGGGCGATATCCATACAGCGGGTTCCTTTTTTAAATAAGCGGTGTTGAAATAAACAGCGTTGAAATAGGCCATGTTGCAATGGGCTGCCATCCGGCAGGCAGGGCAAGGAGAAAACGAAAATCGTATCGCCGTCCATTAAATCGACCGACCGGCTTTGCTTCAATGATGGATATGATCAAGTTTTCCGGTCTAAGCCGCGCAATTTGCCAATCCATATGCATATGGTTTTTGTTTCATGTAACATTTTTGCGATCATGCACAAAGAAATCCGATACATAAAGAAAAGCAGAACCTGCTATGCTTGGCGGCAGTTTGATGGTCGCTGGTCTGGCAAGCGTGGTGAGCCGCTGGCATTGTGCAAGGGATGAGGAGAGAGGGAGAGGATGGCGTTGCAACACTCGTTTCG
>JASLEL010000034.1 GCA_030151145.1 Aquirhabdus sp.
CGCCAAGAATACCTGTCCGAATCTGGCGGCCTTGAGCCAGACCGGCGTCACCTATAGCAATGCATCGACGCCGGGCCTGTCGGATTCGTTCCCGGGATTGGCTGCACTGCTGACCGGCGGTTCGCCGAAGTCGGCGGGTCTGTTCTATGACGTTTCCTATGATCGCACCCTGTATGCACCGAGCGATACGAGCTGTAAAGGTGCTCAAGGCTGGAACGTGATTTTTGATGAAACCACCGGCATTGATGCCAAAGACGGCGGTGCGCTGGTACATATCGATGGTGGCGGTGCCTTCAATCCGGAAGCCATCCCGAATGCGATGATCAATGGCAAATGTACGCCGGTCTATCCACATAACTACATCAAGACCAACACCCTGTTTGAGGTGGTGAAAGCCAATATGCCGAATGCGCGCACGGCGTGGTCTGATAAGCATGCCTGGGGCTATGACTGGGTTAATGGTCCATCGGGTACCGGTGTGGATGATCTGTCGCGTACTGAAATCAATTCGATTTATTCTGTCACGGGCAATGACTACACCGTGGGCTACAAGAATACGCAGGTGTTTGATAACCTGCACGTGGCGGGCTGGATTAACCAGATCGATGGCAAGGATTTCACGGGCAAAAACACGGTGCCTGTACCGACGGTATTTGGCGGTGATTTCCAGACGTTGAGCGTGGCGCAGAAAGATCTGAATGCCAATGGCGGTGGCTATGCCGATGCCAGCTTCACACCCAATCCAGAAGTGGCGGGTGCCATCAGCTATGTAGACAGCTCGATTGGCAAGGTTGTGGCTGAGCTGAAAGCCAAGAATCTGTATTCATCGACCGTGATCATCATCTCGGCCAAGCATGGTCAGTCACCGAGTGACCACAGCAAGCTGGTTAAAAACGGCGATACCCTGACCGCACTGCTGCAAAAAAACAGCTTCCTCGATCCAAATGGCAATTGGGGTCAGAACAATACCACCAGCGGCAGTCTGAATGACGGCTCAGGCCTTGCTGGTACCGGTATGGTCCAGACCGACGACGTCGGCCTGATCTGGCTGAAAGACCAGACACAAACCGCCGCCGTGGTTGCCAAGCTGCAGGCCAATCTGTCCTGTACTACGACAGGTATCTGTGCAGATGGTCCGCAAGCCTATATCCTGTCAGGTGCCAGCATCACGGCCAAGTTCGGTGATCCTGCACAGGGCCGTACACCGGACATCATCGTGCAGCCGAATCCGGGCGTGATCTATACTTCAAGCACCAAGAAAGACGCAGAACATGGCGGTAATGCGCCAGATGACAGCCATGTCGCACTGCTGGTCTCTTTCCCGAGTCTGACTGCCCAGACCAACAGCACGACCGTCGTGACCACACAGGTCGCGCCGACGATCCTGAAATACCTGAGTCTTGATCCGTCGCAACTGAATGCGGTCAAAGCGGAAGGCACGCAGGTGCTGCCGGGTCTGTTCTAAGCCTATAGATGTGGTCTGACACATGACGAAAAAAGAGCCTCATCTGAGGCTCTTTTTTGCATTAATCGATGGGGTTAAGTGTCTGAGATTCTGCCAGCGGATTGACCGCGCCATAGTCAAAGCGCTCTTTCCAGCCACACAGATCACTGACGATGCATTCACCACAGAGGGGCGAGCGGGCCTTGCAGGTATAGCGGCCGTGCAGGATCAGCCAGTGATGCGCGTCCATGAGATAGGGCTTGGGAATGACTTTCAGGAGTTTCTGCTCGACCAGATCCACGGTTTTGCCGGGCGCCAGTGTCGTGCGGTTGCTGACGCGGAAGATATGGGTATCGACAGCCATAGTGGGTTGGCCGAAGTAGGTATTTAGCACCACATTGGCTGTCTTGCGGCCGACGCCGGGTAAGGATTCGAGTGCTTCGCGAGTGTCGGGAACTTCGCTGTTGTAACGTTCAATCAGGATCTGGCAGGTCTTGATGATGTTTTCGGCTTTGGCGTTATACAGGCCAATGGTCTTGATGTACTCCTTGAGACCATCCAGCCCAAGCAGCAGGATGGCTTCGGGTGTATTGGCAACTGGATAGAGCTTGGCGGTGGCTTTATTGACGCTGACATCGGTGGCCTGTGCTGAGAGCAGGACGGCGATCAAGAGTTCAAAGGCACTGGTGTAGACGAGCTCGGTCCTCGGCTCTGGACGTTGGGCTTTGAGGCGGGCGAAGAACGTTTCGATGTTGGCTTTTTTCATGGATGGGTCTTAGATGTCCGTAGGCGATAGCAGCGCAGCGAGTTCCTGTTGCATCGTGACGAGTTGGGTCTGCTTCGTTGTGTTTGGCATCACTGCCAATTGTTTTTCCAGTTTCTTGATCTGACTGCGCAGGGTGGCGAGGCGGATCGGGTCTGTTTGACTGGCGGCGGTGCTGGTTGCTTTGGGTGTGATGACCGGGATCGGTTGGTCTGTTGCTTCATCAGGCTGGGTAAAACGCGAGACTGACAGGCGTATGGCTTGCCGCGAGGCTTCACGGGCTTGCTTCGCATCAAAACGCGCCTTCAGTGCCACCTGATCCTGCTTGAACTGCGTATCACGATAGGCGATGTAGTTTGCATCATGGGCCTGAGCTGCAGCCTGTGCTGTGGACAGGGTCGATAACGGGACCATGTCGATGCAGTCCACCGGGCAGGATGGGATGCAGAGATCGCAGCCGGTACACAGGTCTGTGAGTACGGTATGCATCATCTTGCCTGTACCGAGGATGGCATCGACTGGGCAGGCGTCGATGCATTTGGTGCAGCCGATACATTCACTCTCGCGGATCACGGCACGCATCGGCTCAGGGCGACCATCGACAAGCAGCGGATAGGAACCCTGTGCCACTGGAACCGCAGGCCGCCCCGTGAGGTCAGCCAGGATTGCGACCATGGGCTCACCACCGGGGATACACAGATTGATCGCTCCGCCCTGCACGATGGCTTCGGCATAGGTGTGGCAGCCGGGCGTGAGGCATTGACCGCATTGCCATTGGGGTAGCGCAGCGTCAATCAGGGTAATCAGGTGGTCAGTATCGGCAATCATGGGCTAGGTGGTGAGTCATTCAGCAGGTCAAACGGAACAGCGTTGACCTTAGGCATCGCTGCATCATGGGTGTATTTTCGCATAGGATGCGGCGTGTACCTAATCAAAGCGATAAATATCCATGCCCAGCGCACCGAGTGCAAAGCTGGAGTGCACGACATTGCAGCGTGTACCGGCCCCCATGGCAAAGAAGAGCGGCGCAAGATGCTCCGCAGTGGGATGATTGTTACGGGCATGGGGCGCCTGAGCCTGCCAGTCGCATATGGTGTGGTAATCCCCCAAGGCCAGATGATGGATCATCCATTGTTTAAACTGGCTGGCCCAGAGTGGCGGTGGGGCATCTTTGGCGCGCCACGACAGGCTTTTGAGGTTATGTGTGATACTGCCAGACCCGATGAGCAGGATCTGCTGGGTGCGCAGGAGGATCAGTGCCTGACCCAGCCGCATCAGATGCTCAGGTGTGTAATGGATCGGCAATGAGAGCTGGATGACGGGGATATTGGCATCCGGATACAAGTGGCGTAGTGGTATCCAGACCCCATGGTCGCGTGGACGTAGGGCATTGCCATAGGCTTCGATGCCGGCCTGATCCAGAAGGTGCAGGATACGCTCCGCCAGTGCAGGACTGCCGGGTGCAGGGTAGCGGATGCGCTTGAGGGCTTCGGGAAAGCCATGATAGTCATGCCAGGTCTCTGGGTATTGGGCGGTCGAGACTTCCAGCACATCACTTTGCCAGTGGGCGGACAGTACGACGATCGCATTGGGCTCAGGCAGATTGGTCGCGACACGGCGTAGCGCCTCACCGAATGCGCCGGTCTCCAAGGCGGTCAGGGGTGAGCCATGGGATATAAACAGCGCGGGCAGGGTAGCATAGGGCATGGCAGTTTTGATTCTGGTTGCACATCAGGCACGGTGGTAGGGGTGACCATGATTGATGCTCATGGCACGATAGAGTTGCTCAATCAGGAGAATGCGTACCAGCGGATGCGGCATGGTCAGTGGTGACAGCGACCAGTGCCATTCGGCTTTTTGCCGGACCTCATCCGACAGGCCATCGGGTCCGCCTATGGCAAGCGCGACATCGAGTCCTTCCTGCATCCAGCCTTGCATGGTGGTGGCGAGTTTCTCGGTCGTGAGATTGCGTCCGCCAACTTCAAGCGCGATCAGACGTTCGCGTGGTTGCAATGCGCCCAAGATACTTTGGCCTTCAGTCTGGCAGTATTTCTGGATTTCAGCAGGTGAATCGGATTTACCGCGCTTGGCCATCGGCAGTTCGATGAGTTGGACCGGGATCAGCGGCTGGACGCGTTTGTAGTAGTCATCAAAGCCGGTTTGGACCCAGTCCGGCATCTTTTGGCCGATGGTGAGCAGGCGAATTTTCATGGTGATATCCGAAGGCTAAATGATGGCGGATGTAGGGTCACAATCAGGGATCCCAAAATAGCACAAGCCGCAAAAAAGCGGCTTGTGGGGATTGCGGCGGTGACAAGCGCGTTAGGCTTTAGGCTTCCAGAGGCTTTCCAGATCGTAAAATGTACGTGCGGTTGGCAGCATGACATGAACCACGACCAGACCGAAGTCGACCAGAATCCATTCGGCGTCGCGTTCGCCTTCCATGCCAATCGGACGGAAGCCGGCTTTTTTGCAATCTTCGAATACGTTGTTGGCCAGTGCTTTGACATGGCGAGTCGAAGTACCGCTGGCGATCACGAGCATATCAGACACGTTGCTGACGCCGTGCACGTCGATTTCGACGACATTTTGGGCTTTGACGTCGGCCAGTGCATTGCGGATGATGTCCAGACAAGCGGCGATATCTTCGGCGCTGCCGAGCGGGCGAGCGGGAGTAGAGGCAGTATCCAAGGTATTAAAACTTTCTAAGGTGCTGTTGTTGAGGGAGTTCTGCTTGAGAGCATCAGCATTGACACCACTGTGTGTGGCAGAAGATGAATGACCTATAAGAGGCTCAATATTCATATGGGGACGGGTTTCCGTACAGGGAGTTGCGCCGATTATACTCGAAAACACGCGTAGGTAGCCATTTTTTAAGCACCTTATTTGCAGGAGTTGTTGCAAAATATTCGCGAATGCCTGTGCTGCTGATGTCTGGCGGGGTTTCAGGGGCTAAAAAAATCTGACCATTTGGCTCGCGGAGCAAGGTGTGGATGTCGCTGGTCTGGTGGGGACGGAGTTCATCTGGGACCTGAATCTGGGTTGTCGTCGCCCCAGCCCGGGGAAACACCCACAGGTGAGTCAGCGTCAGCAGTTCGTAACCGCCTTTCCAGCGGGCGAGGCTGTCAAAGCTGTCCTGACCAAGGATAAAGATCAGCGGTCGCTGATGGCCGATGTGCTGGCGGATCAGACTTAAGGTGTCCATGGTGTACGTCGGTGGGGGCAGGCCGATCTCAATCCGCTCAATCTGATAGGGCGTATCGCGCAGGGCCTGCTTGAGCATGGCCAGACGATGCTTGGCTGAGGTGGGTTTACCTTTAAACGGAGAGCCTGCGGTCGGCAAAAAGCGCAAGGTCGGCCTTGCGTCTTGTTCAAGCAGCGTCTCATAGACGCGATCTGCCATCCACAGATGTCCGCAATGCACCGGATCAAAAGAGCCGCCCAGAAGGACGAGAGGCGAGGGTGAGGCAGGCATGAGCGAGTCGGCAGCAGGCGAATGATGAGGGCAAGATACTGGACTTTGGCTGAAAAGAAAACCGGGCCATATCAGAAAAAACGGGCATCCTTAAGGGATACCCGTTTTTGCTTTACAGGTCAGTGGTCAGTCGTCACTGTTGCCGATAAAGCGATACACGCCTGCACCGATCACCGCCCCCAGAATCGGCGCAACCCAGAACAGCCACAGTTGCTGCAGCGCCAGTGAGTTACCGGCAATGACAGCCACCGCTGTACTGCGGGCCGGGTTGACCGAGGTATTGGTGACCGGAATACTGATCAGGTGAATCAGCGTCAGGGCAAGGCCGATGGCGATAGGCGCAAAGCCAGCAGGAGCGCGCTTGCTGGTGGAGCCTAAAATCACGATCAGGAAGAAGGCCGTCAGGACCGTCTCAATCACAAAAGCGGAGGTGAGCGAATAGCCGCCCGGAGAGGCAGTATCGTAGCCGTTCAGTGCGAAGCCTTGCGTGGAGTCAAAGCCAACTTTACCGCTGGCAATCACCCACAAAATCGCGGCTGCAGCAATCCCGCCCAAGACTTGGGCGACGATATAGGGCAGCAGTTTTTGAGCCGGGAAGCGACCGGCCGCAGTCAGGCCGATGGATACTGCAGGATTAAAGTGACCGCCGGAAATATGCCCGACGGCATACGCCATCGTGAGTACCGTCAGGCCGAAGGCCAGTGCGACGCCAGCAAAACCAATACCGAGTCCGGGAAAGGCCGCTGCCAGTACTGCGCTGCCGCAACCACCAAAAACCAGCCAGAATGTACCAAAAAACTCTGCACCGTAAGCTTTCATATTATCATCCTTTGTTTAAGGAAATCATTGAAATAAAAAACATCACTTCATGAAAATCTGTTGCCGTGACTAAAAATACAGGCTACACAAGTCAGCCTGTTGACATTGTTATAAGGTGAAACGTTTGAAAAAAACAGTCCGGGCATGTGCAGGATATTTCCGGGCATTCGTTGGACGGTATCCGGGATACTCTGGATTCACATGCAGCAGGATTGCGTCAAACATCTGATTATGGGCTGAAAAATGTATTTGAAAATTGCAAAAATTGATTCTAATTGTTAACCGTATGGACGTATTTTTTCTAAGCATAGCCTGTTTATGATTTTGTCCGATGACGTTTAGCCCATATATTGTGGTGCAATTTCGCATGATGCGTGCAAGGTCTGCTCCCGGATACGTCTGATGGTTCTCGTTCATCATATCGGATGCCTGATGCGGCATATATCGGCAGAGTGCCACCGATAGTCTAAAAAGGGATATATGGGGGCATGACCATCTAGGCAGATTGCAAAAATAGGCGCATATTTGGCTATCTGCGTCATGGCATCCATATCATGGGTGTCGTGTTATGGATTCTGGAGCGTCTGCTCTTCAGGTGCAGTATTCGATGCGGAATGTAAGTGAATATGTTCAGACAGTTTTTTTGATCAGGATGATATGAAATACTGTTTTGGGCATGAGGATACAGGCACAAAGATGGATCGATGAGAATAATCACGTCTGCCCGATAATGAAGGAGTATTATCATGTGGTTACTTTTTGTTTTATGTGGTTTTTTTGCGGTGCTTGGCGTGATGCTTTTTTTGCAGCATCATCTTGCGCATCATTCAGATCAGGCTGCCTACGGACATGGGCAGGCACCTGTTGCAACCGGGGTTCCGGATGCGCACTCGCCTAAAGATCATGCCTTATAGCGGCAGATTTCGTTGGTATCCAGAAGAGATTTATGGGTGTTGGTGAGCATCAGATGCTTGGGGTGACCGTATGATTACGGTCAGGTCCGCGATGCCTTGCGGGTATCGGTGCTCATGGATTGCAGCACTGATGTGATTTATCGGGGATACAAGGGTATGCCTGTGCGTGTCAGCCCTTTATAATATAATAAGATACCGGTTTGGATCAGAATCAGCATTGCACGGATGTCCGTCTATAAGTGCATGGATTGTCTATTTTTAAGTTCAGGAATCACGCCATGACTAGCCCCATCATCACGCCAGCCAGCCAGCTCATTATTTTTGATACCACCCTCCGTGATGGCGAGCAGAGCCCCGGCGCGTCGATGACCAAAGAAGAAAAGCTGCGGATCGCCCGACAACTGGAAAAGCTCGGCGTGGAT
>JASLEL010000050.1 GCA_030151145.1 Aquirhabdus sp.
GTGACGACTTGCTCAAATACTCCGGTGCCCATAACCTCAAGCGTCCACTCAAGCCCTTCTTTGTGGTACCGACCACTGCCGGTACCGGCTCTGAAGTCACATTGGTCGCCGTGATCTCGGATACCGAAAAGAGCGTCAAGATCCCCTTCACCTCCTACTACCTGATGCCGAATGCCGCGATCCTCGATCCACGCATGACCCAGACCCTGCCACCGCACATCACCGCCATGACCGCGATGGATGCCATGACGCATGCCGTCGAAGCCTACACCTGTATGGCACACAACCCGATCAGTGATGCCTACGCGACCGCTGCGATCAAGAAGATCAGCCAAAACCTGCTGCATGTGCTCGATAATCCCAAAGATCTCGATGCCCGTCTGGAGCTGGCCCAAGCCTCGACCATGGCCGGTATCGCCTTCTCCAACTCCATGGTCGGTCTGGTCCACTCGATCGGTCATGCGGCCGGTGCGGTTGCGCACATTCCGCATGGCATGGCCATGAGCCTCTTCATGCCCTATGTGCTGGAATACAATCAGGATGTGAACGGTGAGCGGATCGGCGACTTGCTGCTGTACCTTGCTGGCGCAGACGTCTACGCCAAGACCCCATCGTCCGAGCGCGCTGCCAAAGCCATCACCACCATCCGCAATATGCGCGATACATTGTATGAGCGCACCAAGCTGCCCCGTACTCTGCAAGAGACCGGCAAAGTCACCCGCGAGCAGTTTGACGAGATCGCTGCCAAAGCACTGGACGACGGCTCGATCATCTTCAATCCCAAAGAAGCCAGCCTCGCCGATATCAAAGCCCTGCTGGAAAAAGCCTGGGCCTGATAAAGCCGCAGCATGATCTGCCAGACCTAAAGACGAGCCATAGTGCTCGTCTTTTTTTGCCTGTTTACGTTTACCTGCGGCACAGTGTTTGTTAATGTCGACATGACATGACATGAACAGGTACAGGATCAGCCTATCGATGCGCAAACGTACCGCTTATATATCCCCGCGTTCCGCACTCCCCAGCACGGCAACAGACGGTGTCTGTCATATCCGCTACGGCCATCAATGTCGGCCACGGGTGCTGCATGTGCGCTGCCCACGCTGTCATCATTGTGCCTGCGCCGATAAAGTCTCCGAAATGTTTCTGAACGACACCTTAATCGGCGATATTTCACCGTCGTGGTCGATTCCGGATGACTGGCAGATCACCTGCTATAGCTGTGGCTATCGCCGTCATCATTTGCATTATGATGATCTGCCGCCACTCTACTATCAGGATGGCATTACCCTGCTCTGGGCTTGGAACCGTGATCATCTACACGCCCAGATCGCAGAACTAAACGGCACGCTGACCAAAAGCAACCCTTACCACTACCTCATGAGCTATATGCCCACCAGTTGGACGCAACGGAAAGACAGGACCATACAACACTTGCAGTGGTTGGATATGGCGGTAAATGATTATTCATGACGCCTATGACTAAACCTTCATAAGCTATACTAAAAAAAGACAATGTCTGCACGAGAATTCTTCACCCACGTGTAGTGTTGATTGTTATAGTGTGGACTCAGCTTTTTTTTAAACGACCAACAGTTTTTCTAACCAGCCTTAATGGAGAGTAAACCATGAGCACCTTCGACTCCCTGAAATCCTCACTGAAAGATGCTGTAGCCACCGCCCAAGACAAAGCTACCACCGCACTCGACAATGCCAAAGAGCTGGCTGAGAATCTGGCGTCCAAAGCATCTGAAGAATTTGCTAACCTCAAAGGACAAGCATCTGAGCTGGCCGATAAAGCATCTGAAGAATTTGCCAACCTGAAAGGGCAAGCCGCTGAATTCGCAGATAAAGCTGTCGAAGCCACCAAATCCACGACTGCCAGCATCGAAAGCACGCTGCAGGACACCGTCGAAAAAGCCAAAACCGAACTGAATGACGTGGTGCAAAAAATCAAGTCGAACGACTCAGAGCCTAAAGCCTGAAATATTTGGTAATGAGTTAGACCTCAAAAAGGAAGCGAAAGCTTCCTTTTTTATTGAAATCAGTTCATAGTAGATATGTGCCTTCTTTGTCACCAAAAGTATTAAAAACGTAAACATCGAAATGGTGCTTCTATGAATATCGTACCTCTGATGGTCGTCAGCACCGTCATTGTTGCATGGTTGCTGTATCGTGTGATCGCATCCCTCCTCAAACCCAGTCCCTCTGGCGTTGGTTTTACGGGTACGGACGATACACTGGATTACAACGACTCCCTCTTTACGGATAGCTACACAGATCACTTCGATAGCAGCTCAAGCCCAGACTCTGCGACCAGCGATTGAAGCGCTTAGCGGATATCTACACCTGCAAAGCCTTGCTGACGCCAGGCTTCATAGACCATGACGGCCACCGAGTTTGAGAGATTCAGACTACGCGAGTCTGGCTGCATCGGTAGACGTAACCATTGCACCTGCGGAAATAGCTCTCTTACACTTTGCGGCAGACCTTGCGTCTCGGGTCCAAAGAGAAATGCCACCGGACGATTGAGATCGGACGCAAAAGGCGATGTCGTGCCTTTCGTTGTCAATGGAAAAATCGCCTCTACGCCCTTAGCTCTCACTTCTGCAAGACAAGTATCCAAATCAGGCCAGACATGCAGCCGCGCCCACTCGTGATAATCCAGCCCTGCCCGTCGCAGTTGTTTATCTTCTAATTCAAAACCCAAAGGTTCGATCAGATGCAACTCCGCACCGGTATTGGCACACAAACGAATGACATTGCCGGTATTTCCCGGGATTTCAGGCTGGTACAGAATGACGTGGATCATAGATACATACGCTCAGCATGCAGACAACTTAAAAAATAAAAGAGGTGACGATCTGCATCATCACCTCTTTATCGGAAGACAGACTAAATTTCCGGCTTATTGTGCCGAGTGGCCTTTCAGCTCAACTTTGGCGCGGTCTTCCTTGGCGATGGTCGCATAGTAGGCGCGCAGGACTTGCAGTACTTCAGGACGGCTGAAGTTAGCTGGGACTTCTTCGTCTTCGGACAGGGCTTTACGCAGCTTGGTACCGGAAACCTTAACGTGGTTGGACGCGTCGTGCGGACAGGTCTTGGTCGACGCCATGGCTTCACAGGCATTACACCAGAAGGTCCAGTCGATCTTGAGCGGCTGAGTCACCAGCGCATTGCGGTCGATCTTGTCAAAGATATGCTGGGCATCGAACGGACCGTAGTAGTCACCGACACCTGCATGGTCACGACCGACGATCAAGTGCGAGCAGCCATAGTTCTGGCGGAACAGCGCATGCAGCAGGGCTTCGCGTGGACCGGCATAACGCATGTCGAGCGGATAACCAGACTGGATCACGGTGTCTTTCTTAAAGTATTTGTCGATCAGCACACCGATGGCTTCCTGACGCACTTCAGCAGGAATGTCACCTTCTTTCAGCTCACCGAGCAGCGAGTGGATCATCACGCCGTCACAGATCTCAACGGCGATCTTGGCCAGATATTCGTGCGAACGGTGCATCGGGTTGCGGGTCTGGAATGCCGCGATCGATTGCCAGCCTTTTTCTTCAAACAGCTTACGGGTCTCGGCTGGCGTCATGTAGATACCGGCGTATTTGGTCGGGAACTCGCCTTGCGACAGCACTTTGACCGGACCTGCGAGGTTGACTGCACCTTGGTTCATGACCATCTTGACACCGGGGTGCTCAAGGTCGGTGGTACCGAATACTTCTTTGCACTCGAGTTCTTTGTCGATGCCGTATTTTTCGGACAAGGTCAGGATACCCATGATCTCGCCACTGCTGCTATCAACCAGCGCCACATCCTGACCGATGTTCAGGCTGTCGGCTGTCGCTTGATCGGTAGACAAGGTGATCGGAATCGGCCAGAACAGACCGTTTTCGAGTTTCATCTCGGTGACTACGCCATGCCAGTCTTTTTCACCCATAAAGCCAGCCAGCGGGGTGAAACCACCGATACCCAGCATGATCAGATCGCCGGCTTCGCGTGAGCTGATATTGATTTTGGTCAGGGTTTGGGCGTATTGCTGGGCCTGGGTGAGGGCTTCGCCTTCCAGTAACAGCGTAACCAGAGTGGGACTACCATGCGGGGCGACTAAAGCCATGAGAACTCCAAAAAGACGAGAGAACGATATCAATCCGCCATCGTCGCACCGCTTGCAAGCACATTTGCCTGCCAAACGTCGCAAAAAGGACGTAATCCATACCTAAAAAAGAATGCGGCAGATTATAATACCTCGCTCTCCAGAATCCAAACTTTCAATACGAGTTTCCATGACTTCCGAATCCAGT
>JASLEL010000169.1 GCA_030151145.1 Aquirhabdus sp.
CGTTCAGCAGGTTTAAGATTGAATAGAAATAAAAAAGCCTGAATCTACCTGATTCAGGCTTTTTTATTTCTATTTATGGCGCGATATTTTGTTTGTCTCGCTTTAGCCATGGAACTGCAAGCGGGTGGCGATCACAGTGGCTAATTCATCCAGTCCCTGCTTCTGTAGCGCGGAGAAGAGCTGAATCGAGAAATCCAGTCCGCTGGCTTTGAGCTGTTTCTTGACGTCCTGCAGGGTATTGCTGGCGGGTCCGCGATTGAGCTTGTCGGCCTTGGTCAGAAGCACATGCACGTAGAGATTGCGTGATTTGGCCCATTGCAGCATCATTTCGTCGAAGTATTTCAGCGGATGGCGGATGTCCATCAGCAGGATGAGACCAGTCAGGCTCTGGCGTTCGATCAGGTATTTTTCCAGCTCTTTTTGCCAGACCAGCTTCATGGCTTCAGGCACGGCCGCATAGCCGTAACCCGGCAGGTCCACTAGGCGTTGCTCGGCATTATTCATGCTGAAATAATTGATCATCTGCGTGCGCCCCGGGGTCTTGGAGGCGCGTGCGAGCTGACGTTGTGCCGTGAGGGCATTGATCGCGCTGGATTTACCGGCATTGGAGCGTCCCGCAAAGGCGATCTCAAAGCCCTCATCCGGCGGGCACAAGGAGAGCTTGGGTGCACTGGTCATAAACGCGGCCTGACGTAACCATTGCAGGCATCGTGCCGGGCTCGGTCCAGTCTGATCTACGATCTGAGTCGCAGTCAGGTCTGTAGCGACCAAATCAGCGCCAGCCTGATCGGTGGTCGTCAGGTCAGGCGCAGGAACTGCGGGATCTTCGACAGGATATTCGGTCGCTGGAGGGGAGGCGGGCGTGGACATGACAATTCCGATTCGAGCATTTAACAGACTATTATAGGGTGTTGTACACAAAAAGCGTATCCACCTGTCATGAATGTGCTGTAAATCTGCAGTATAACTTTCGTGGTGGTCAGGATATAATCAGTTATATGCAGTCATGATGTGTATCTGATTGATGTTGCTAGAGGCTTGAGTTGAGGGTGGATGCTGCGCTCAAGCTGAATATTCTTAAGGTGTGATTGTGAGGCGAAGTGTATGTTGTCGAGCAAGTCGGTAGGATGGGTGGTCGGTGTGGTGCTGGGCCTTGCGGCTGGCAGCGCGTCTGCCGGAACCGAAGACCTGTATAAGCAGTCCTGTGCGACCTGTCACGGGGCTGGCGTGCTGGGCGCACCTAAGGCCGGAGACCGTGCTGCGTGGGATCAGCGTATGAAAGAAGGCATGCCCGCCCTGCTCAAACATGCCAAAGAGGGCTATAAAAATATGCCTGCACGTGGTCTGTGTGATCGGTGCTCGGATGAGGACTACGCCAATCTGATCCGCTATATGGCGACGAAATAAATGCCGGATGTCGTATCTGGGCTAAAAACTCCGCTTGCGGAGTTTTTTTATGTCCCCATCAAGACGGAGAGATCCGCTTCGTAAGCGGTTTGCGTGCGGGTGTGAATGACTTTGGCGACTGAATCCTTTAAAGTTGCGCCAAGAGATAATCAGAGGAGCTGCGTATGAGCAGACTAAAACCATGGCAGGGCGTCGTGCTTGCCTTTGTGCTGACCCTGCTGCTTGCGGCGCGTTGGGAGCCGATGCTGGATACGGGGACTCAGCAGGGCGATTTCTGGCTGGTCTGGCTGCTCTGTATGGTGGGATTGACCTTGCCCCTGCTGCTGCTGGAGTCGGCGCTGGCGAAGCGGACTCAAACATCACCGTTGCAGGCACTGCCTGCGCTGACCCGCGATGCGGACGCCAGCCCACGCTGGCGCGTGGTGGGATGGATGGGGGTGCTTACGACCTTGCTGGTCGGGGGGAGCCTTGCGACGGAGGCTGCATCCTTGCTGGCGCAGCTTGGACAGGGTGCAACCCTCAGTAGCGTGATCTGGCTTGCGCTGGCATTGGTCTTGGTCTGGGGGCTGTCTTTTGTGGCGCCGGTGCTATGGGTCAGTGGTATTACGCTTGTGGTCCTGGCTGCTGTGGATCTGGCGACGGGCGTGATGCCGGGCTGGCAATGGACGGCGTTCTCGCTGGCAGAGTGGTCAGCTGCAGTTGAGTTGGCGTTACTGTGTACGGGCTCTGGTCTGGGACTGTACTGGCTCTTGAGCTTGCGCGATGATAAGCAGGCGGTACGCGTGCGGATCTGGCCGATCCTCGTGGCCCAGATCGCGGCAGGACTGATCTATGCTTGGGGTGGCATTGGTGCGGCGCTGTTGCCTAATGCCCATCAGGTCGGTGTGATCACCAATAGTCCGGTGGCAGGCAGTGCGCTGGTCGCTGCATCCGGCAGTAGTCAGATTGTACTGATCCTCTATCTGGTCGCGGTGCTGACGGGTGCTGCTGCGCTGATACGTTTGCTGCGCGTGCAGCTGCGCAGTCGTGGTTTGCCGCTGCCGGTGTCCGAAGCGATCCTGCTGGCAGGACTTGCCCTGTGGCTGCTGCCTGTACAGAACTATCTGTCGTCGCTGGCGCTGCTCTTGGCACTGGTGACGGCTGCGGTCTATGCAATCTTTAGCGGGTGGCAGATGAAGACCAGTCACCTGCGTAAGGCGCTGAACTTCGACAACGAAGCACTGTATAACCTGTGGCGGGTCGCGGTGCGTCTGGTGGTGCCACTTGCGGTCGTGGTGGCGCTGATCGGTCTGGTCTGGTGAGCGCGATGATTACGCTGGCGTGGATGGATGCGGCAGGTGTGCCTCAGATCCGTACGCTTGCGGCGCAAGGTCAGACTGCTGCACAAGTCGTGCGAGAGGCCGGGATCGTGCCGATAGACGCACCGCTACCTGTGATGGGCGTATTCAGTCAGAAAATCACCGATCCTGAGACGTACACTTTAAACGATGGCGAGCGGTTGGAGGTCTATCAGCCGCTCAAGCTGAATCCGATGGAGGTCCGGCGTCTACGGGCGCTGCGCCATCCGGTCGGACGGCGTAAACCTCGTCCCTGATGCCGACCATGATTTGTTAAACACGCAGGCATAAAAAAACATCCCGATGAGGATGTTTTTTTATGGGCGCAATGCGCGGATGGTGTGGTTTACAGAGGTGCTGCGGTTAACTGTGGATCTTTACTGAGCGGCAGACCGGGCTGATTGACCGGGAAGGTGTCGGCGCCGGTGATGCTGGTGACCGTACCGCTGTCACTAAACAGGATCACCAGATGCTCACCGGATGCGGGCTTGAGGTTAGCACTGCGGGCCAGTGTGCCAGGGATGTAGCTATAGACATAATCCCAGCGGTTTGGATTCAGCGTATCGGTGATGGAAGGCGTACCTAACAGGAAGCGGACCTGCTGCTGGGTCATACCGACTTTGACCTGTGCGATCTGGCTCTGGGTCAGCGGAGAGCCCTGCGGGATATCGATCTTGTAGACACTGAAAAGCGAGCAGGCTTCGAGCGAGAGGCCGACCACAATCAGGCTCAGGGCAGGGATGGCTTTACGCAGCAGGGGTCTTTGCATTTGTCTCACTTCTCGTTGTCGTCGTCAGGACGAAAAATCAGGAATAGCCGTCGCGGGGTATTATAGCTGTCCCGGTCGCATTAGAGATGGTTTGTTACCAAGAATGTTGTAGTATTCTAGATGTTGTTGAGGGAGATGCGCTAAACTAGCCATAGATTTTTGGTAGCAAATGGTTAACGGCGGTCGTCTGTTGTGCGATTTTGCATTTTTTTCAGCACATTTTCGGCATAATTACATGTCAGTGATGTCGCTATCAGGCCGACGTGAATGCCTTCAGGGCTGAAGAAAGCAAGTGCTGCGCCAAGCGGGCTACCAAAGTACAATCGTGCGGATGATGGATCTTTTATGTCGTTTACCAATCAAGATTTACGCAAAGCCGGACTCAAGGTCACGTTACCCCGGGTCAAGATTCTGGAGTTGCTGGAAAAATCGCCAGAGCATCATTTGAGTGCTGAAGACATCTACAAAACCCTGCTGGAGCAAGGTGAGGATGTGGGGCTTGCGACCGTCTATCGCGTCCTGACCCAGTTTGAGGCTGCCGGGATCATTGAACGGCACCAGTTTGAAAATAACTACTCGGTGTTTGAGATTCTGCAGGCGGATCATCATGATCATATCGTCTGTCAGAACTGTGGCCGTGTCGTTGAATTCACCAATCCGGTGATCGAAGCCGAGCAGCATGCGGTGGCGGAGCGTCTGGGCTTTGAGCTGATCGGTCACTCGCTCAATCTCTATGTCCTCTGCGACAGACCAGAGTGTGTGGAAGCCCGTAAGCGTCGCAAATGATCGTGTAGACCATGTCCAGATGTGGTTTTTGCAGCAGCGCCCGATGGGCGCTGTTTGTTTTTGCACTGCTGCTGTCTGCTCAATACTGGAGATGTCCGGGGTTGATCAGTGCGGTCAGCACATGATCGGCCCAGACGCCATTGATCCTCAGGTAAGCCCTGGCATAGCCTTCCTGTTCAAATCCCAGACGCCGCAACAGCGCAGCACTGCGCAGATTCTCCGGTCGATAGTTGGCCATGATGCGATGCAGGTCCGCGTGGTCAAACATCCAGCCGATCGCCGCTGTCAGCGCTTCCTGCATGAGGCCAGCGCCCTGATAGGTATCACTTAAGGCATAGCCCAGATGACACGCCTGAAACACCCCACGCACGATATTGCTGAAATTACAGGTGCCGATCAGGGGCGGCGCGCCCTGCACCGATGCGGCGGTGTTTAAAAACAGCAGCAGATTGAGGGACTGGCCACCTGCCATATGCTGCTCATACTGACGAATGAGGGCCTGTATGGTGGTGAGCTGATAAAACTCTGGCGCCCGCAACGGCTCCCATGGCTTTAAGTGTTCGCGATTATCCTGAAAAAAATCCAGCAGGGTTGGTGCATCTGCCTGTGTCACCGGACGCAGACAGAGACGCTCTGTCGCAAGACCTTGCACCGGAAACAGATGAGGGATCAGCATCGACATAACACAGCCTCAAGGATGAACGGGGTCGGGTGGATAAACCGCCGATTCAGATAATAAAAAACGCCAGAGTTGGCGTTTTTTATCATGATTGCACGAAACAAGACAGCGTTATTGCACGTATTGCTCGTTACCGACGATGCCGATCTTGGTCACGCCCAGACGCTGCGCGGACGCCAGCACTTCTGCGACGTACTTGAAGTCGGTCGCGCGGTTCGGGCGCAAGTGCACTTCATCCTGATCCAGCTCGGTTGAGACGGCTTTCAGGTGGCTCTCAAGGTCTGCACGGCTGGTCATCGCTGTACCATTCCACGAGATCGAGCCATTGGCATCGATGTCCACATTCACTACCACCGACGGGGCCGATGGGGGCGGCGGATCGCCGATCGGATTGTTCATCTTGATCGCGTGATTCTGGATCGGAATCGTGACGATCAGCATGATGATCAGCACGAGCATGACGTCGATCAACGGCGTCATGTTCATCTCCATCATTACATCATCTTCGTTCTCTTTCGAGCCGACATTCATACCCATATCTAGTCTCCTTTACCCTTAGCCGCGCGCAGGAGGCTGGGTAATGAATGCGATCTTGGCAATACCGGCACGCTGTGTGGTGACGATGACCTTACCGATGGCTTCATACTTGGTTTCCTGATCGCCACGGATGTGAACCTCAGGTTGCGGCTTCTGCACAGCGACTTCTTTGAGGCGCGCAAGCAGGGTGGCATTGGTCACGTACTGTTCATTCCAGAACACATCACCGGTCTTGTTCACAGCCAAGGTGATGTTTTCAGGTTTGGTCTTGTACGGATGATCGATTTCTTCCGGCAGTTGGACCTTGATGGTATGGGTCACAACCGGAATCGTGATCAGGAAGATGATCAGCAGTACCAACATCACGTCCACGAGGGGCGTGGTGTTGATGGTACCAATCATTTCCTCATCATCATCTTCGGAGAGTTGAGACATCGCCATACTTATTCACCCTTTTTGGCGTTGGAGCTGGTGCTCATCAGGCCACTGAGCAGGACCGAGTGCAGGTCATCGCTGAATTCACGGATTTCTTCCATCGCGGTCTTGTTGCGACGGACCAGCCAGTTGTAGCCCAGTACCGCAGGCACCGCAACTGCCAGACCGATTGCGGTCATGATCAGCGCCTCACCCACAGGACCGGCCACTTTATCAATCGATGCTTGACCAGCAATACCGATCGCGGTCAGCGCGTGGTAAATACCCCAAACGGTACCGAATAGACCCACGAACGGTGCAGTCGAACCAACGGTGGCAAGGAAAGCCAGACCGTTGTTCAGACGGCTTTTGACTTTGTCGACTGCGCGCTGGATGGACATGGTGATCCAGGTGTTCAGATCGATACGCTCAAGCAGTGCGCCATCGTGGTGTACGGTGGATTTGCTGCCCGATTGCGCGATGAAGCGATAGGCGCTGGTCGGGGAGAGGGTGTCGATACCGGCTTCAACAGACGGTGCAGCCCAGAAGGCTTTCTTGGCGTCTTTGGACTGGGTGCCGAGTTTGAATTGCTCGTACAGCTTGGTGATGATGATGTACCAGCTGCCCATCGACATCAGCACGAGGATGATCAGGGTGCCGCGTGCGACGAAGTCACCGCCTTTCCACAGGGCGTCGAGGCCGTATGGGTTTTTGACGCTTTCCTGAGTTGCAGGCTCTGGTGGTGGCACGGGTGCGCCAGCAGTAGGCGTGCTGGCAGCGGTGCTGTCTACGGCAGCGGAGGCAGGAGCACTTGCGGCGTCATCGGCAAAGGTGAGCGGGGACACCGCCATGGTGCTGGCGATGAGGCCGGCGGCCATCAGTTTGCTTGCGGTCTTAAACAGGTTGGTCATCTAGATTAACTCCAAAATAAAGAATAAGGTTCAATTCAAT
>JASLEL010000383.1 GCA_030151145.1 Aquirhabdus sp.
TTCCGTCAGTCGCCTCGTGGACTCAAGACCAGTCAGGGCAACAAGCACGGCTTTGAAAAACCGGTCGAAAAACAGATTTACGACGTCCAGATCGGATCCTCAATCAGCGTGTCCGACCTTGCCCAGAAAATGGCGCTGAAAGTGCGCGAAGTCATCAAAACCCTGATGAAAATGGGTGAGATCGTCACGCAAGATCAGGATATTGATCAAGCTACTGCCTCGCTCGTCGTCGAAGAATTGGGCCACAACCCGATCCTGATCAGCGATACGGCGCTTGAAGACAGGCTGATGGAGTCCGTCGCTGAGCGTGGCAATGTCAAACTGCGTCCGCCAGTCGTCACCATCATGGGTCACGTTGACCATGGTAAGACCTCACTGCTCGACTATATCCGCCGCACCAAAGTCGCCTCAGGCGAAGCCGGTGGTATTACCCAGCATATCGGTGCCTACCATGTCGAAACCGACCGTGGTGTGATCACCTTCCTCGATACCCCGGGTCACGCGGCCTTTACCCAGATGCGCGCACGCGGTGCCAAAGCCACCGACATCGTGGTGCTGGTGGTCGCAGCCGACGACGGTGTGATGCCACAGACCGCTGAAGCGATCGAACACGCCAAGGCAGCCGGTACTCCAATCATCGTCGCGATGAACAAGATTGACAAAGAATCCGCCGATCCGGATCGCGTGCTGTCCGAACTGTCGGTACAGGGCGTCACGACCGAATCGTGGGGCGGTGATGTCCCTATCGCACGCGTCTCGGCCAAAACCGGTCAGGGCGTTGACGAACTCTTGGATCTGATCTCGATTCAGGCCGAACTGATGGAGCTGACTGCTTCTGAAGAAGGCGCCGCACAAGGTGTCGTGATCGAATCCCGCCTGGACAAAGGCCGTGGTGCCGTTGCCAGCCTGCTCGTGCAGAAAGGCACGCTGCGTGTCGGTGATCTGGTGCTGGCCGGTGCATTCTATGGTCGCGTCCGCGCCATGTCGGACGAAAACGCCAATCCGGTCAAATCGGCTGGCCCATCGATTCCGGTCGAGATTCTCGGTCTGCCGGATGCGCCGGGTGCGGGTGATGAATTCCTCGTGGTGTCAGATGAGAAGAAAGCCCGTGAAGTGGCTGAATTCCGTGCCAACCGCGAGCGTCAGCAGAAGATCGACCGCCAGTCCGCCATGCGTCTGGAAAACCTCATGGCAAGCCTCGGCAAGAAAGATGTGCCAACCGTCAATATCGTGCTGAAGACCGATGTCCGCGGATCGCTGGAAGCCCTGACTCACGCCCTGAACGATCTGTCGATCGACGATGTGCGCGTGCAGATCATCGGCTCGGGCGTCGGTGCCATCACCGAATCCGACATCACGCTGGCCGAATCGACCGGTGCGGCCATCCTCGGCTTTAACGTGCGTGCCGATAACGCTGCGCGTCAGAAGAGTCAGGAAGACGGCATCGACCTGCGCTACTACAGCGTCATCTACGAGATGATCGACGACGTCAAGGCAGCCATGAGCGGTAAGCTGGCCCCTGAACATCGCGAAAACATCCTCGGTATCGCGCAGGTCCGCGAAGTCTTCCGCTCCAGTAAGTTCGGCGCTGCCGCAGGCTGTATGGTGCTGGAAGGCATCGTCCACCGTAACCGTCCGATCCGCGTCCTGCGCGATGGCGTGGTAGTGTTCCAGGGCGAGCTTGAGTCGCTGCGCCGCTTTAAGGACGACGTGGGCGAAGTACGTGCCGGTATGGAATGTGGTCTCGGCGTCAAAGGCTACAAGGACATCCAGATTCTCGACCAGATCGAAGTCTATGAAGTCCATGAGATCCAGCGGAGCCTGTAATGAGTCAACGTCTGCAACGTATGGCGGACCAGATCCAGCGCGAGCTGTCCGATCTGATCCGCATGGAGATCAAAGATCCGCGCTTAAAGGCGGGTCTGGTCACCATCTCGGCAGTCAAGATCAGCCCCGATCTGGGCTATGGTGACATCTACATCACGATCATGGGTCGTGAGCTGAATGATGACAACAACGCACAAGCGCACGCTGAGTCGCTGGAGCTTCTGAACGGTGCCGCCGGTTTCCTGCGTCAGGAGCTCGGTCGCCGCATCAAGACCCGCTTTACGCCGCGTCTGCGTTTTCACTACGATGCGACCACCGCCCATGGTAACTACATGGCCGGTCTGATCGCCGAAGCCGTCCGCGACCTGCCCAAAGAGGGCGAAGGCGAACCAACGGACGAATAAATCCGGCTACTGTATTAGTGCTGTCTGCACAGCAAAAAAAAAAGAGGATCAGTACCAATGTGCTGATCCTCTTTTTTTATTGCTGGTACACGGTTAACCCGCTGATGGCGTCACCAGCTGGCCGAATGTCGCGCCACCCACATAGTGCGCCGGTGTCGCCAGCGGATTACCCCAGAACCACGTCAGCTCGGAGGACGGGAAAATATTGGGAAAATCAGGCTTGCGCATCGACGGCCCGGCGATGGTCTTTTCCTGCACCATCGAGATGTACTGGTCGATGGAGTTTTCCAGCGTATTACCGTTGAGCACCACCTCGGCGCCCGTGGTCCGCGCATAGTCACGCAGGCCCGGGATCTTGGAAGCCAGCGGCATATAACTGTCCACACTCACGCCATTCTCACTGGTCACCCACAGTCCTTCGTCCGTATGCACCACAAGCGAATGATTACCCTCGGTATGTCCCGGCGTATGGATCAGCGCCACGCCATCGCCCAGCATCACATCGCCGTCGATCAGGATCACACGGTTCTCATCCACGCCCTCTATGCCGTGCGGGCAGTACCAGTCAGCCTGCGTCGGCAGTAAGCCTTGCGTCGAATCCCACTCCTGACGCTGTACGATCAGCTTGGCATTGGGAAAATATCCCGGCTCATCTCGCGTACCCAGCCAGCGCCGTACATCCTGCGTGTGCAGATGGTCATAGCTGATATAGTCCACCATCGCAGGTGAGATGCCTAAAGACGCCAGCGCGCCTTCTACGGTATTTAAGGCGGGTGCTACCAATTGCTCTAGCTGACGTGGCCCACGGCTTAAGCGTTTGAAGAACGGCGTCTCGCGGTTGCGCTCATGGTCGGACGGCGAGAACAGCAGGGTTTTCAAACCCTCTGCCGTATCGAACTGCACCACAAACATCCGGTTCAGGATATGCAGATAAGGCAGCGCATGCTCATAGCGATAGGCCCCACGCAAGCCGTAATAACTCGGATAGGGCACCTTGATCAGATCGACAGACTGAAAGAAACGCACCTGCGCGCCCTGCAGCATGTCGCGGCGGAACTGCTCTGCCGCAGCGCGAACCTGCTCAAGACGGGCCTCAGGCAGCGCCGCCAGCCGTGCGCCTTGAAAATGGGTAATCGGGGTCATCATGCGCTCCAAAAGTAGTGGACCAAAGCTAATCTGACAGTGCCATCGTAAAGAAAAGGCGCTCTCCGGGTAGTCCCGTTTTTATTTCAGCTGGCAGACATCTGCATATTTGCCAGATACGCCAGCGCCTGTAAAGTCGATCCTTCATTCAGCGGACTGTGGTTTGGTGCAAAATAGCGTAGCCCAGCGCGGAGCATAAAACCGACACGCGGCACACGATCCTGTCTTGCCGCCCGCAGATAATCCCGCACACGAAAACGGTAAGGCACGCTGGCATCATGCTGGATCAGATGTACCACACCCCGATAGGCCAGCCCGGCAAACAAAGGAAAAGTGCCGACCGCCGCCATCGTCCTCAGCACGAGATTACCACTGACATGGCGAAACATGGCATCGGCCACCTCACGATGCTCGACTTCCTCCGCCCCATGCCACTGA
>JASLEL010000404.1 GCA_030151145.1 Aquirhabdus sp.
TGCGCCCGCCTCGACATAAATGACCGCCTCATCGACAAAGCGCATGGTACTGCTCCCATCATTCAAACCGTTTTACGACCGCATATTATGCCACAAAATGACGGATGAATCATGCCGGTAGACAGATATCCCTGACGATCAGGCATGGCAGTCGGTTATACTCGTCCCCATCGGCTTCATCTATCTGATTGGAGAGCGGTATGCAAACGGTAAAATTTCAAAGACGACCCGTCATCATCGAAACCATCCTGTACACTGGCAATGCCGAGAATATCAGCACCCTGCACGCTTGGTGTGGTGCCTATCTGGATGAGCATGCAGACCTCATTATTCCGACGCTGGAAGACGGCAGCGCCCAGCAGATCAAGCATGCGGCTCAAGTTGGGGATTACATCATTCAAGGTGTCGCGGGAGAATTTTATCCGTGCAAGCCGGAGATTTTTCATCAGACCTATATCAAGGTCGATTAAACGGCTCAGGGCTTAAAACCACATAAAAAAGCCATCAGGAAATCGCAGTGAAGATCTGCTGCTTGGGTGACCACTGACCCAAGGTCAGCATGGTGAGCTTATAACCAGCCGATTGATACAGGGTCTGCTCCATCACCTGACGTGGCAGACTCAATGCGCTATGGACTTCGAGCCATACGTGCGCTGCAACCGTATCCCAGTCCGAGATGTATTCCCCCGCCAGCCGACTCGGTGAGCGCATAGGCAAGGGCTGGTCTTTACGCACTTTGAGTGAATACGGCATAGACGTACTTTTGACCCAATAGCGCACGACATTATTGTATGAAAACACAAAGGCCAACGGATAAGGGCTCAGGACTTTGTAGCGATGCACCACAGCCTCGACACTGACATCAAACATCTCGCTCAAATCCACGAGATCGATCAGCTCAGGCACATCATGATCATCCAGAATGCGTTCGACTTCGACCTGTGGCATCAGCAGCTCAGAGGCAAAGCGATTGGCTTCGACCTCGATCTGCTGCTGTGACCACGCCTCATCAGACGCTTTATCGGTATTGATACGGATATCGGAGGACTTGCAACTAAAGCGCTCCTGTCGATGCCACGGCAAGAGAAAATGCCCGAGCTCATGGGCAATGGTAAAGCGCCTGCGGCGCGGAATGACACCGGCTTTGACAAAGATTGCCCCGCGCGACTTCTCGGGATTGGTGATCAGCATGCCTTCAAAACCGTCCGTCGACAGCTCATTGATCGACTCAATACCGGCTAGCTCGGCAAACTTCTCAAGCGGCGTCGGAAAAGACAAATACGGATTTTGCCGAAGAATCTCCTCGACCACGGCACTCGGCGTGGTTTTGTCATCCAGCTCAATCAAATCCAGCGTCAAAGCCGCATCCGTCGTCACGGACTCCGGCGTAGCCTCACGCTGGCGTTCTATTTGCTCAATCGCGGTCAAGCACCTTTTCCTCGCAGGGTCTTCATGACGTTGAGTATGACTTCCTGATCTTTTTGGTCAAGTGATTTCAGATCACGATAAAACACCATGGCCTCATCATTCAAGCCTGGCTCGGTCTGATGCTCATTGATCAGATAATCTACAGTGACCTTAAAATGATCCGCCAACTTCTTGAGCAGATCAGCAGTCGGATTGGCGCTCTTGCCTTTTTCCAGCTCCCAGATATGGGTTTTGGTAATGCCGACGGCATCGGCAGTCAGTTGTAATGACTCGCCTTTTTTTGCACGCAGCTCATTTAGCTTGGAACCTAACGACATTTTGCATTCTCCTCTGATGTCACGATTTGACCGACGACCCACCATGGCACATCCATAATCAAGATCGGTCATTAAAATCATAAGCATAAGATACACCCGAACACCATCGTGTGTCACCAGTTGACTTTTAAATTTGTTAGATGTATCTTACAAAAACGTTAGCAAGCATCCTTTACTCCGGACGACTCCAAGGTGATATCATGAATGCAACAATGACCGGCGGCCTGTATCCCACGTTTAATCCTGCTGCTGCCCATCGCAGACAACATACTGTTTCTAATTATAAAACTGCTCAATCAACCGTACCTCACCAGTACGATTTACTCGATAACCTGATGGATGGTCTGCAGGATATCGTTTGGGCCAAGACACCGACTGAAGCAGCCGCACCTGCAAAGTTTACTAACAATTTTGACGGCGCCAACGCCTATCGCCCGCTGTCGGCCAATGATGCGCAAAACCGTTGGCAGGCACTGCTGCGCAGTATGGCAGCACGACAAAAGATGAAAGCCATTCAGGAGGAGAGTCAGGCCGACCGTGTCTACCCTCAGCAGGATGTGCAGGCCGCAGTCCGTGCCATGACCAATGATGTGCATAGCCTGGCTCTGGCTGCACGCCATTTGGGTAGTGCGGTCAGCAGCAGCCAGATTATTCATCTCTGTCACGATATAGAGATGCTGGCCAATCGCGGTTATATCCAGAGCGTCGACATGGCGGTCATGAGCCCGACTTATCGTGGCAGCCGCAAACGCCTTGAGCAAAAGGCTTACCGTTTTGACCTTAATCTGAATAGTAAAAAACTGCCGAACAACCGCCCCAATGGCCTGTTTCTGTCATGTGACAGTGAAGAGCACTCGTGCCTGCGCGTCGTGATCAAATACACACCGCACTTCACCCGCGAAGCTCAGCTCTCGGTCGAAAATGAACTCTGTCTGCTCTGGAAAGCCGCCTATGCAGATGTCAGTCATGCGCATCTGCGGGTTGATATTGATCGTCATTATGATGAAAACGGCTACGTGATCCAGCGTAAGGTCTTTGCCTGATCAGATCTGCGATGCGTATTGAGATCGTCCGATCTTGCTAAACGTAAAAAAGCGAGCATGCCCTGCTCGCTTTTTTAACTTTTATTTTATGATTCATGATCAATCACTAAAAATACTTTAATCTCTTGCGCTAAAGATCACGACGCTACCGATGACCTGTATCTCGACGTGCTTAAATCGCTGCTCAAGCGCCATCTTCAGCCCATCCACCGTATCCTCGGTATTAGAAAAAATCCCTTTACGGTTATACAGGGCCATCAGACGACGTGCACCCCAGTTACGCGGCAGATCACCCTGCTCACGCGCTCCTTGCACAATCGTCGAACCAAAGAGCACCCCACCCGGATTCAACAACACCTTCAGATGATCAAATGCAATACTCTTGGCCACGATGTCGCCCGGCAGACAATGCAGCAAAAAGTTCATGCCTATTGAGTCAAATTTGTCATCGCTAAAGTCGATCTGCGCCAGAATATTCCGCGCATAAAGCGCAGGCTGATAACGAGCGAGCCGCTCAGCACTGAACGCCAATGTGGTCGGATTTAAATCCATGAGACCGATCCGTGGAGGCTTGGCAAATGCCACATGATCGAGAAAATAACCGGTACCCACGCCAACATCCAGATGATTCGGCGTCACCTGTTGCTGATAGAGCGCACGCAGATGCTTCGTCGGGCAGCGCCACAACCAATGATTGGAAAATCCCAGCACAAAAGCATCATATGCCGTGAGCGTAAAGCGGTTATACACCGCCTGTCCTTTGTCAACATCTGTCGCCTGAAAAACCGTCATCATCTCCCCCTGGTCTGATCATGGATCAAAAGAAAAAGGCAATCTCATCGATTGCCTTCATTCACATCATTTATTCTGCACGCCGCCAAGTGGTGCCGGCCTTGCTGTCTTCGAGCACCACACCAGCAGCCAGAAGATCCTTGCGAATCTGGTCTGCCAGCGCAAAATCACGCGCCTGTTTGGCCGCGACCCGATTGGCAATCTGCTGCTCAATGACTTCGGCGCTTAAGCCCTGACCCGCATCGGCTTCACCCTGCAGGAATTCCACAGGATTACCTTGCAAGAGTCCGAGTATCGCGCCCAGTGACTTCAGATGTGCCGCAAGTACGATCGCCTGTGCCTGCTCGGTTACATCTTCCAATCGCAAGGTACGGTTGATCTCACGCACCAGTTCAAACAGCACCGCAATGGCCTCGGACGTATTGAAGTCATCATTCATCGCCTCATCAAAGCGGCTCTGACTGGCTGCGATCAGCGCGTGACTCGTGCTATTTGCGACCACATCAGTTGCCGCAAGCTCCGACACCGCTTTTAAAGTCTGATAAAAACGTGCCAGTGCCTGCTTGGCATCCTTCAGCGCACTGTCCGAAAAATTCAGCGGACTGCGATAGTGGCTGCCAACGATGAAATAACGAATCACCTCCGGTGCAAACTGCTGCATCACATCACGAATGGTGAAAAAGTTACCCAAGGATTTGGACATCTTCTCGCCATCGACATTAACAAAACCGACATGCAGCCACGTATTGACGTAAGTTTCACCCGTCGCGCCCTCACTCTGGGCGATTTCATTTTCATGATGTGGAAACAACAAATCACCGCCACCGCCATGGATATCAAAATGATTGCCCAGATTGCAGGTCGACATGGCCGAGCATTCGATGTGCCAACCGGGACGACCTGTACCCCAAGGAGATGCCCATGCGGGCTCGCCGGGCTTGGCGGCTTTCCACAGTACGAAGTCGGCTGGATTACGCTTGTCCTGATCGACATCCACACGTGCACCGGCCTGCATATCTTCCAGCACGCGACCAGAGAGGCGACCGTATTTGGGGAAAGTATTGACGGCATAATAAACATCACCGCCGTCTACCGCATAGGCATGGTCTTTACCGATCAGGGTGCCAATCATGTCCTGCATCTGGTCGATATATTCGGTCGCAAGCGGCGACAGGTCGGGACGCAAGCACCCCAAA
Source organism: Aquirhabdus sp. (assembly GCA_030151145.1). Taxonomy (GTDB): domain Bacteria; phylum Pseudomonadota; class Gammaproteobacteria; order Pseudomonadales; family Moraxellaceae; genus Aquirhabdus. The sequence goes on from JASLEL010000404.1 coordinate 4,777, forward strand.
CGATCAGCGTCATCATTCATGGCATCGATGAAGCGCGCGGTCAGCGCCCCAATGGTTTCGCCATTCTCATTGGCGCGGGCAATGATCTTGTCATCGATGTCGGTGATGTTGCGGACATACTTCACCTGCCAGCCTTGCGCACGCAGAAAGCGCACCATGTAGTCGAACGACACCATCACCCGCGCATGCCCGATATGGCAATAATCATAGACCGTCATGCCACAGACATAGAGCCCGATTTGCCCCGGAATACGCGGGACAAATGCTTCCTTGCGGCGGGTTTCTGAATTATGTAAAACCAGCGTAGCCAAGGGGCCGGGTACTGCTACAGACATGACACTTCCTTTCTTTGACAAATCAACTATTGAACAAAACATACACGATGACGGGTGACGGACAAACGCACCAGTAGCCGACAAGAAACAGCGCGCACCAGATCAAAAAGCCGTCAACAACGATGTATATGGCCCACCGTTATCGGATGAGCGTTATAAATTAACATATCTCGTCATATAAAGGCGAAGGACGACATCCAATTGCGCCTGTGACACACGAAGTGACTTGAATGCTCAAGAATTCCGCGATACGCTGATTCATATCACAAAAAGAGCGCATGCTGTCACAAATGCACCGCGAATCATTTTGCCTTCGTCACGGCGTTTTTGTCATAATGCATGCGGCCTAACATATATAAAGATTGGAACCTGCCCGTGAATTCTAGCTCATCGCCATCGCAAACATCGGGAAACACACCCGCCACCGGCAAAAGCCTGCTTGACTCTGCTCTGGCCACCATCGCCACCGAACAACACGCCATTGACGTCCTCAAGCAGGAACTGGACGAGCGTTTTGAAGCAGCGTGCCAGATGCTGCTGACCTGTAGCGGCAAAGTTGTTGTCACCGGCATCGGTAAATCCGGTCATATCGCCCGCAAGATCGCAGCAACATTCGCTTCCACCGGCACGCCTGCATTCTTTATGCATCCTGCAGAAGCCAGCCACGGTGACCTTGGCATGCTGACCACCAACGACGTGCTGATCGCCATCTCAAACTCCGGCGAAAGCAGTGAAATCCTCACATTGATTCCGGTCGTGAAGCGCCATCAGATTCCACTGATCACCATCACCCGCACGCAGAAATCAACCATGGCCAAACTGGCTGACATCGCACTGACTTTAGGCGAAAGCGCCGAAGCCTGCCCGCTGGGGCTCGCCCCCACCTCCAGCACCACCGCAACGCTGGTCTTGGGTGATGCGCTGGCGGTCGCCTTGCTCGATGTGCGCGGATTCACGGCTGACGACTTTGCCCTGTCTCATCCGGGTGGTGCGCTCGGACGTCGTCTGCTGACGCGGGTATCCGACATCATGCACCATGGTAATCTGATTCCCAAAGTCCCTGTCGGCACCTCACTGGCTGATGCCCTGCTCGAAATGACGCAAAAAGGTCTGGGTATGACCGCCGTCATCGACCCGGTCAAACAGGTAGTCGGTCTATTCACCGACGGTGACTTGCGCCGTGTACTCAAAAAAGGCGTACTCTCGCCCAGCCTGCTCGATCAGCCCATCGAGCTGCTCATGACCAAAAATCCGATCACCGTCACGCCACAGATTCTCGCTGCCGAAGCGCTTGCAATCATGGAGAAACGAAAGATCAATAGCATACTGGTACTGGATGATGAGCGTCAGTTGGTCGGCGCTCTCAACATGCATGATCTGCTGCAAGCGGGAGTGATGTGATATGGCATCGTATAGTGTGCTGGAGCGGGCCCGACAGATTCGTCTTTTGGTGCTGGATGTGGATGGCATCTTCAGTGATGGTCGCCTGACTTTCAGCAATAGTGGCGATGAAATCAAATCTTTTGATGTGCAAGATGGTTTTGGCATTAAATGCGTACAGGACTGCGGCATTACGGTTGCCGTGATCACCGGTCGCACCAGCCACATCGTGCAGCAGCGCATGCATTCTCTCAAGATCAGCCATATCATTCAGGGACGTGAAGACAAAGGCGCCGCCCTGCGCGAACTCTGTGCAAGCCTTGCCATTGACCTTGCAGATACCGCCTATATGGGTGATGACTGGCCCGACTTGAGTGCACTCGGTCTGGTCGGCCTTGCGCTGACCGCCCCCAATGCCCATCAGGAAGTCCGTAGACGCGTGCATTTTGTCACCCAGAATCGCGGTGGACGTGGTGCCGTGCGCGAGGTCTGTGATCTCCTCTTGCAGGCACAAGGGCATTACGACGCCCTGCTGGCACAATACACACGATCATCTGATGCTGAAGTCACCCGATAACCCATTGAGCAGCCACTGACGCATGAGCACCCGACTTCTATACCTGTTTGCCCTGATCTTTATGGGACTTGCCGTCCTGTTTTATTCCATGAATCGGGATAAAACGGTCAAGCCGGTTGCTGTGCATTCGGATATCGACTACATTGCCACCAATATCAGTGCAAGACAGACCGACGATCAGGGGCTAATTGAGAGTGAAGCGCAAGCACAAACCTTGCGGCATTACCCCAAAAATGATCAACTTATCCTGGATCACATCACCAGCACCTGGTACAAACAGGGTCAGCCCAATGCCTTGCTGAATGCGGATCAGGGCATCGGTCTGGACAATAATCAAAAAGTGATCTTGTCTGGTAATGTTCATGTGCAACAATTAGCTGTAGGCAAGCGCGCACCGATTGATCTCTATACAACCACGATTACTGGCTACCCACCCAGCAAGAAACTGGAAACCGATCAGGTTGTCACCATCAAGAGCGGTCAGTCCAGTCTGGTTTCTCAGGGAGCCAATGCTGATCTGAGTAGCGGCCAGTATGCGTTTTTTAAACCGAGAGGAATTTATGTTGCATCGCCACGTCCATAATCGCCTCTTTGCCATGACACCGTCCGTATTGACTACGGCCTGTGTACTTGCCATTAGCATGGGCGTCACGGTATCCAGCCATGCCCTTGACAGTGACCGTGAACAGCCCGTGCATATCGAAGCC
>JASLEL010000018.1 GCA_030151145.1 Aquirhabdus sp.
TATTACTTTAGTTCAAACCAGTTTTTACAGGATGTGGCGGACGCTCAGGTGACCTTAAGCACCTCGACGCTCTCCGCATCGCCGACCCTGCTGTCAGGAGCACCCTAATGTCCCGTGCACACCCTTTGGTTTCTTGCGTCATTCCAGCCTATAACGAGGCAGAGAATCTGCCGCTGTTTATTCCTGCGCTCGCGGACCATCTGACGTCACTGGGCGCACAGTTTGAACTGATCGTGGTCGATGATGGCAGCCGGGACAATACGCTGGCGGTCATCCAGCCGCTGCTTGCCCGCTATCCACTCAAAGTCTTTACCCTGTCGCGCAACTTCGGCAAAGAAGCCGCCATCAGCGCGGGTCTGGATCAGGTCAAGGGCGATGTCGCGCTCTTGATCGACTCGGATTTTCAGCATCCGATCAATGCCATCGGCACCATGCTCGACCTGTGGAAAAGCGGCTATGACATGATCTACGGCATCCGTGACCGTCAGACGGAGGGCGCACTCAAGCAATGGATGACACGGCAATTCTACTGGCTGATGAATAAAAGCGCGTCGATTGATATACCCGCCGATGCCGGTGATTTTCGCCTCATGGACCGGCAGGTCGTCACAGCCCTGCAGAATCTGCCCGAACGCACCCTGTATATGAAGGGCCTGTATGCCTGGGTCGGCTTCCGCAGCATCGGCATTCAGTTCACCGAAGCACCGCGCCTGAAGGGCGAGACAAACTTCAACTTCCAGCGCCTCACCAGTCTGGCATTGACCGGTCTGACCGCCTTCTCCGACCTGCCTTTACGCATTAGCGTGATTCTGGGCGCGCTGATCGCGTTTTTTGCGCTGGCCTACGGGATCTATATCACAGGCGAGACTCTGGTCTATGGTGTCGAATTGCGCGGCTGGGCGACACTGGCTGCCGGGATGATGCTTTTAGGCGGGATTCAGCTGCTCTTTATCGGGGTGCTGGGTGAATACATCGCCCGTATCTATAGTGAAACCAAAGGACGGCCGCGCTATATCATCGCGCACCAGTACGACAAGGATCACGTCGGCGAATTACTCGCCCCGGTGGTCAATCACCCTCCCGTACGCGTCCCGCTCACCACAGCAGAATCCGTGTCAGCACCTGCCGCAACACCGGCATCGGACGAGCACCCTCATGGTTGACCGCGACACGCTGCTGCATACCTTCTGGCAACTGGTGCGCTTTGGCATCATCGGGGTGGCTGCTGCCATCACGCACTATCTCGTTGCCTTGCTGCTGGTCAGCAAAGGCATCCTGCCGGGCTGGGCCAATCTGTTTGCCTTTATCACCGCCTTTTGGGTCAGCTACTTCGGCCATCGCTACTTCAGCTTTCAGGCCCATGACCTTGAGCACCAGCAAACCCTGCCGCGCTTCCTTTTGGTTGCCGTCATCGGTTTTGTATTCAATGAAACGCTCCTGCTGAGCATGTTGCGCTATACATCGATCAGCATGCAGATGGGGCTACCCGTCATCATTGTGCTGACTGCCGCCATGACCTTTGTGCTAAGTCGTTTTTTTGCATTTCGGCAATCGCAGGACAGCAGGTAGACACCGAAACGAGCACCAGACATGCTATCTTTTAAACGCTAGACTTATAAAGAAAAGGGCTCAGCCCTACTAATACGCCGTAACCCAGTTGATGCTACTAACACGACGTTGCTCACACGACGTTTTTTTGCCGGAATTATTTATGTTTGCCATCCGCTCTAATCGCCTGTTCTTTCTGCTGATCGCGCTCTGGCTGGGTATTGCCGCCAGTATCCGACCGTTGAGCATCCCGGACGAGGGGCGCTATGCGGACATCACCCGCTGGATGGTCGAGAGCGGCGACTGGCTGACGCCACGCATCGATAGCATTCCGTTCTTTCACAAACCACCGCTCCTGCACTGGATTGGTGGCGGGTTGATGGAGGTTTTCGGCATTCATATCTGGGCCATACGTCTAGCACCCGTGATTGCAGCCATGGTCATGCTGCTGGGTATCTTCTGGTTTGTCTCCCGTCACAGTCGAGCGCCCAACCAGCAAACGCTGGCGCGCAGCAGTGTGCTGGTGATGGCCTCCAGTCTGCTGTTCTACGGCAGCAGTCAGTATATTAACCATGACCTGATGGTGGCCGCCTGGATCTCGCTCACCGTATTTGCGATTGCCGACTTCACCTTGACCGGCGACAAACGCAGTCGCTATCTGGGTTATTTTGCCGCCGCCTGCGCCCTGCTCTCCAAAGGCCTGATCGGGGTGTTGATTCCGGGTATGATTCTCTTGCCATGGCTGATCGTCGCCGGTCACTGGCGCAAGATTCCGGCCATTCTGCATCCGTTCGGGATCATTCTCTTTGTCGCGCTGATTACGCCGTGGCTGTATCTGGTCGATCAGAAATACCCCGGCTTTGCCCATTATTTCTTTATCGAGCAGCAGTTTGACCGCTTCTCGTCAGGACAATTCAACAACAAACAGCCTTGGCCGTTTTATCTGGTCTGCCTGCTGGTCAGCTTCCTGCCGTGGCTGCTATCGGTCGGCAAGAACTACCGCTGGACATCCGCCAGTCAACTGCTCAATCCAACCATTTTTCCGCTTTTGACTTGGTGGGCGATCTCGGTCACGCTGTTCTTCTCGATCCCACCGTCCAAGCTGGCAGGCTATATCCTGCCAGCGACCCCGCCACTGGCGATTTACCTCGCCTGTGTGCTGCAGGCGCTGCTGCCGACACGTAGCACAGGGGTGCGCCTGATGCGTGACTATGCCAGTGTGGCATTTGTCGCGTTGATTGCACTGACTAGCCTTGCGCTGCCGTTCATCCCGCGTGCTGCTGCCGAGCTCAGCGCAGAGGAGAGCCGTGAATTGATCGTGCTGGCCGTCGTCCTGCTGGTGGCGCTGGCGGTGATCGTCGTGCTGTATCGCCGTGCCCGCATCACACCTTTTCAGGTCACTTTGATGTCTGCCATCTTGCTCTGTACCAGCGTCAGCTTTTTGGTCAAATGGCTGGATCACAAGAGCAATGCCGACCAGATGGCCTTCGCACAGGACCTCACCCCGGATATGTCGCTGGTGTTCTACCACAACTATTATTACGACATCCCGTTCATGCTGAATCGCAAGCAGCCGATTTACTGGGTCGAGGACTGGGCGACGGTGCAGGGTGACAACGGTGCCGCCCAGATCAAGGATGGCCTGCGCTTTGAACCCGATAAGAAATACCTGCTCTGGAACGATCAGGATCTGGATCAGCACATCGCAGCACACGAGTCCCTGATGATTCTGGTGCCAAGCAAACTCTCCATCCCGGCACTGGCAGCACAAGTGCCTGTGCGCGTGGAGAAGAACTTCAAGGTCTATATCGTGAGTAAAGCAACGGTCGCCCCTGCAGCACCCTGATCAATCCACCGCAGCGATGGCCGCAAGGGAAATCTCCTGTAGCGGCCCGCATTTGACGCCGGAGATCGTGGCAGCCATCTGCCGCCGTAGCCAAGGCAGATAGGCCATCCAGCGGAAGGACAGATTGCGCATCTGTGCTAGCCCTGAGATGTCCGACTGATAAAAAGGCGTGAGCAAACGACTCATAAACTGATAAAAACGAATCGACGGCAGCCGGAGCTGATGATAGGTCTGCCAAAAAGATGCCATATCCGCCATACGACTCGCCCGACCAATCGCCCAGGCATCCAACAGGGCCATATTAGCCCCCTGCCCTAATTGCGGGCTCATGGCATGCGCCGCATCCCCGATCACCCCCACCCGTCCACTGCCAAAGCGGCTCATCACTACATCCCGGTAGCGTGCCGCCAAGAACTGCTCCGGGCGCAGACCACTCTCACACACCCAGCGCCCAGCGCGAGGCCAGATCTGCATGACCTCATCCTGCCATGCCTGAAATGCGCTATCCGGTGATGACAACCATGACTCCAGCCGCTCCGCAGGCAAACTCCAAAAAATACTGGTCAGTCGTGGTGCATCGAGTGATCCCGATGCATAGCCGGTGGGCAAGAGCCCCATCATGCGTGACGTCCCATGGTAAAACTGGTGCAGTACTCGGTAATCCAGATCCGTCACCTCAGGCACGATGGCCCAGGCAGCCCCCCATGGATAGGCCTGATCAAGCCGCGTCCAGGCTTGCGGACGAAGGCTGCTGCGAGCCCCATTGGCGATCAGCACCAGATCAAAGCGCCGTGTACTCGGCTGCGCATGCACGCGCATCTCCACCTGCACCTGATCGCCGTGATCAACGACGGCAGACACCTCGGCACCATAGACCACCTCAGCCTGATGGCGGGTCACGGCAGCCATCAGTACATCACACAGCGCCGCCCGATGCATGCCGAGGCCGACACGATCTGGCGCGGCTTCGGTATAGCGGCTATTGATCAGCAGATCATCGCGCATGCCACCGCCTGCCCGTGGCTGACTCTTTAGCCAGCCCTGCAGCACATCTATCGGTGCGCCCAGCGCCTGCGCATGCGGCAGGACCCCCAAATGCTGAAACACAGCCATGCCGGACGGTTGGATCAGCAAGCCCGCACCGACGGGCGTCAATGCCGGGGCCTTCTCAAGCACCGTCACCTGATGCCCCTGTCGCGCCAGTATCGCCGCCGTCGCAAGTCCCGCCGTCCCTGCACCGATCACACCGACCTCAAGTGATTTCATTGCACCATCCTGATCCACTATCAAAAATCTTATGCCCTAAAAGCCATGCAAACTCAGCCACCTGTCGCCGATTATAGACATAAAGACAGCAATGCCACGATGTACACTGAAGCGCCTACAAAAAAATCATGCATAAAAAAAGCCATGGCAGATGCCATGGCTTTGATCAATCAGGCCTGCGTCCGGCATCAGATCCAGACGCAAGCTGTCATACAATCAGAACAGGATACCGGTTTCCAGCATACCGGTGACTTGACCGTCCTTGTTGCCAAACTTGCCGAAGCCCAGACCAGCGGTCTTGTCGCTTAAGGTCACGTACGACGCTTCACCACGTACGAAGAAGATTTTGTACTGGTAAGTCGGGGTAAAGGTGAACGACCAGGCCTTACTGCCGTTACCATAGCCCAGCAGGTTGATATCGCTGGCGTTGTTCTTGTCACCCGAGGAAGCGATGTATTCAACACGGACTGGCAGGCTGATGTTGTCATTGACCTTGTAGCTGGCCAACAATGCACCACCGATGGTGTCAGCGGAGTTGGTCGTTGCGCCTGTGCCGTTAATATCACCCTTCAGAGACGGTACATAGGTGTACTGCAGGTAGGGTTGGAAAGTCCATGGGCCTGAGGTATGGGTATAAATCAGGTTATAGATCTGACCGTTATTCTGGAAGACTGGCGTAGTCGTGGCAGTTTGTGCACGCGGTTTATCATCCTGTGCGACGTTGCCGCCAGCCACGAACGAGAAGATATTCGAGCTATCTGCGGTATACGTTGCCGACAGGCTGGCCCAGTCATATTTCTTGGAGTAGAAACCGTCAGTCAATGCCACAGACAGAGCCAGAGGACCTGTCGTGTAATTGGCCTGAATACCACGAGCCACGGCGTTTTCCTGACCCCAGAGCAGACCACGCTGGATATTCATGTTCTCGTAGGAAAAGGTGTATTCTGCACCGATCAGTGTCGGCAGTTTACCGACCTGTACCGAGAAGCTGTCGCTCGGCGCAAGTTTGATAAAGCCTTGTGGGAAGTTGCCGAACAGTGGTCCTACGGTTTTATCCGCTTTCACATAAGGCAGGCCCAGTGCTGGGATTGAATAGCTACCAAACTGACCGGAGAACTGGACCAGACCATCAATCTTGTTGATGAAGACTTGTGCATTGTCTACGTCGGTTTGTGATTTAGGCACGCCGGACCAAGGATTGCCCTGTACTTGAGCAACCGCAGTCGCAGCGCCACCGATATAGATCGTGCCGGCTGGGCCCATATCAACACTGAAAGGCTTGGCGTTAGCAGTCAGTGCGCCACCCATGCTTGGGAAAGACGGTGCTGGCGCTGGTGCCGGTGCGGCGGCAGGTGCTGCTGCTGGCGCTGGTGCATCATCCGCATGGGCAACCGCGCTCAGACCCCCAACCATCAAAGACGAAACCAGTGCTTTCAGCGCAAAAGATTTCATGTGTGCAAATTTCATAGGTAAAGCTCCCCAAGATCAACGGAACATCGTTTATAGATATATCACCAGATTGTCTGGACACGTACATCTACATCTGCGCGTGCCAATCGCTCTGCGACTTTTCATGACAGTCGGGATTATTAATACAAATGTCATGCCAAATTCACAAAAGTACGACACCCTGCGTGCACAACAGCATAAAGACTCCACCCCGTCTGCGGCATAAAGAACCTATAAAAATAAAGGCCCAGCCTATAAAATTTGCGGTTGGATAAGCCTGATTTACCACAGATGCGGCACATTCATCGGTCACCCATGCCAGATTCTGGACCAACAGCGAACCAGTCTCAGCTTCGCATTCCCATCCTTAACTGCACTCCAAACGCTCACAAAACGCACCACAATGGTGCTAATTTATTTCAAAGCCCGCCCCACTCAGTTTGCGCACCATTGAATACATAAAACATGATCCACAATGGTGCAAAATTAGCCAACACCTTCCCCGCACAACCGACAAACTCCGCTATGATGAAGACCATCCCGATGGACAAGCCTTGCACGCAGATTGCATGATCCCCGCTGCACCAAAGCCGCCTCATCACGGCCATCCTGACGATTTCAGACCAGTGCTGGCCGATACAGCCCAAGGAGAGAACGAAGCCATGCAGGTGAATGATGTATTCATTACTAAAGTCGCGCTGGGCATTACCTTCCCCTTGGCGACGATCTTTCTGTTCATGATCATTTGGGATCTGGCGCGCGCATCCAAGGCAGGCCGGGTCGGCACGCTGATCATGTTTATCGTGCTGGGCGGGGGCTATATTCTGTTTGCCCTCAAAGAGCTGACGCTTTGGTATCTGGGCAAGTAGGCGTGTGGGCAAGTAGGCATGTGGAGAAGTCGGCATGTGGAGAAGTCGGCGTCTGGGCAAATCAACCGATTCTGATTAAGCGCATGACAAAACGACTCACCGGCCATACGCCCCGGCAAAAAATCCACAATCTGAGAAAGCGGTTTAGACCCCCAAATAAATGACCCACGTCACACTTACGACCAGATCGGCACAAGATTCCGGAATTCCTCCACAATACCGCAGCATCTGACCATTGGGAAAACGCCTTAAATACGGTACACTGAGCAAAATATTTGATAGTACATAGCGCACACAAAAGGAATTGTGGGGCTGCATGGGAGATTCGCGTTGAACGCAGGTCTGCAATCCATTCCGGTTGATGTCAACAAACCAATCCGTCTTGTTCATTTATCCGATCCGCACCTGTTTCAGGACCAGCAGATGATGCTGCTCGGCCTCAATACCGAGCAGAGCTTTCAGTCCGTCCTCGCCCTGATCATGGAAGAACAATACCGTCCGGACTGTGATCATCCCGCCAGCTTTATGCTGGTCACCGGCGACATCGCGCAGACCCCATCCAAAGAAACCTACCGTCATTTTTTTGATACGATCAATCATTTGCAGTGTCCTTTTGCGTGGCTTGAAGGCAATCACGACCAGTTGGACCTTGATGAGCAACCGCCTTATCACAATGTGGTCGAGCTCGGTACAGACTGGCTGATCCTCCTGCTCAACTCGACCGCCCGCCATCAGACCCAAGGCTTACTGGCGCACGATGAGCTGACCTGGCTTGCAGGCCAGCTGGCGCGCTATCCTCAGCGTCACATCATGATTGCGATGCATCACCACCCCCTGCCGGTCCACTCGGAGTGGCTGGATGCATTTGGCCTGACCAATGCCGAGGCATTCTGGCAGCTCATCGACCAGCATCCACAAGTGCGGGCCATCGTTCACGGCCATGTGCATCAGGCGTTTGAAGCCCGTCGCAATGCCGTTCAGGTCTACGCCTGTCCATCGACCTGCATCCAGTTTTTGCCCCAAAGCAAGACGTTTTCGATCGATACCTGCCCGCCAGGATACCGCTGGTATGATCTGTATCCCGATGGCCGCATCACCAGTCAGGTTTCACGACTCAAGGATTTACCCGGTGGTATCGATTTCTCGGCGGCGGGTTACTGAAGATGCGACGGCGATAGCCTTTCGACCCGGTCACGCAACCGTTGCTCATTTACCGTACCATTTACAGGGGGCATCCCCTTGCGCCACTGCGAAAACCATGTTAAAAGACGCGCTAATACCCTTTTACACTGCAACGTGATATTAAACTCCAGTGTCACCAAACCCCAGTGTCACCCGCAACACCCAGACGGCAAGTAACGATATGACTGAACCGACCAAATCCACACGCAAAAGCACCACCAAACCTCAAGCTGTCAAAGCCACCGATCCAACTGTCGGCGCCATCAGCGGCAGTACCGTGAGCCTGTACGGGATCGAGCCTTATGTGTTGGCCGACGGTGAGGAATACATGTCTTCCGGTCAGATGGACCATTTCCGTCGCATTCTCAACGCCTGGCGCGCCGAGTTGATGCAGGAAGTGGATCGCACCATGACCCATATGCAGGACGAATCGACCGCCATGGCCGACGTCAATGACCGGGCCACACAGGAAGAAGAGTTTGCGATTGAACTTCGCACCCGTGACCGCGAGCGTAAACTGATCCGCAAGATCGAAAAATCCCTCAAGGATATCGACGAAGACGATTACGGCTACTGCGACACCTGCGGGATCGAAATCGGTCTGCGCCGTCTGGAAGCACGCCCGACCGCAACCCAGTGCATCGATTGCAAAACCCTGTCTGAAATCAAAGAAAAGCAAAACAACGGCTGATGTCCGCCTCGGTCTATATAGGTCGGTTTGCGCCATCGCCAACCGGCCCGCTTCATTTTGGTTCACTCATTACCTTGCTTGCGAGCTGGTGCGAAGCCAAACAGGCCGGTGGACGCTGGCTGGTCCGTATCGAAGATACCGATTTGCCGCGCAATCTGCCTGATGCCGAAGCCCAGATCCAAGACGCCCTGCAAACCTATGGATTCACCTCTGATGCACCTATCCTGCGTCAGCAGGACCGCCTCCCCCTCTACAATCAAATCATTGAACATCTGGCCGCACATGACCTCGTCTATGGCTGCACCTGCTCGCGCAAGCAACTTGAAGGCATGATCACCTATCCGGGCTTCTGCCGGGATAAACGTTTACCGCTCACGGGTCATGCCGTGCGTCTACGCGTACCCAATCACGAGATTTGTGTCAGGGACCGTCTGCAGGGTGATGTGTGTGAGAATCTCAGCCAAACGATAGGCGATTTCGTGCTGAGACGTCGCGACGGAATCATCAGCTATCAATTGGCCGTGGTGGTGGATGATCTGTTGCAGGGTGTGACGCACGTTGTGCGCGGTGCAGATCTGTTAGATAACACGATCCGTCAGGTCTGGCTCAGAGCGTCCTTGCTGGGCCTGGATCTGCCCTTATTTGCAGATGTCGCGCGGACGCCACTGCAATACTGCCATATTCCCCTCGCCATGAACGCAAACGGCCAGAAACTGTCGAAACAGAATCTGGCCGTCGCACTGGATCTCGCCCATCCTTTGCCCGTCCTGCATCAGGCTTGGGCTGCCTTAGGACAATCCCCGCTGCGGGATGTTGCAAGCCCGCAGGATTTCCTCACGCAAGCACCCCAATTATGGGATTTAGAGCGTGTCACGGCAGGCGGACAACTGGCAGGGACCTATCGTTAACTGCGCTGATAAGCCCGCGCGGATCAGCTGCCATACGCCTCGCGTGCACCGCGTGGTTTAGGCTTCTGGGTCTCTAGGTCGATTCGGAGCAATACCCCCACCATCATCAGCGACATCACCAGCGAAGTACCGCCATAACTGATGAAGGGCAGCGTCAGCCCTTTGGTCGGCAGCATGCCCATGTTCATCCCGCCATTGACCAGAATCTGCAGCAGGAAGATCACCGAGATGCCATAAGCCAGATAGCCCGCCGAG
>JASLEL010000044.1 GCA_030151145.1 Aquirhabdus sp.
TATCCAGGTCCGACCTAAAGGCCCTTTAGGCCCGTCAGAGCTTTTATGTTCCATAGTACCTACTCTTTTTCTGATTCTGAATGATAACGCCAGACACATCCCTCGACGTCCATAGCCGAGTCTGAAAACGATTTTCCAAACGAGGTATTGTGCTATTTCTTATCGAAGGAACTCGTGTTTAGCGATACGCCTTATATACCCTTTTTGAACGTCTTAAAGAACGATCCATCAGCTACGATGGAAAATACATCGAGGCGGGTTGTCCCTAGTTGCATATAATGCCTGAAATAGGCATTAATTTACATTTTTTTTACAGATTATTTTTTATTCGCCCCCACATATGTGTACGCGAGAAAAAAAATCATATCAGACAACAGCTTCTCGATATGATGGCGAATTAGTCTAATATGTCTTCATGATCATTTGATGAAATGCATATCGAGAATGTATTGCTTATTTTTTAGACAGATCATCTTTGCGATGATATATCCAGTAGCCCGCACCCATTAATCCGCCCCAGATTAAACCAAACTGATGCGCGACCAAAACCACAGGTATACCGAGCAGTTGCTGCGATTCACTGATGCCGGTTGTGTACTCCCAACCGACTTTGATGAGCGCGCCGATACAGATCAATTGTCCCATCCGACGCTCCAGTCGATGGCTTCCCGCCTGCGCCGCAAGCCCCAGTGCCACATACAATCCATGTAAGACTCCAGACAATCCGGCGTAATACATCAGATGCGGCTGCCACAGCCACAAGCTGACACTGATCAAAAACGGTAAGACAAAGAACAGCAGCAGGAAAAAACGGCGGGAGCTTTCAGCAAAAATATCCGGGATCAGGCCCAGCGCCAAGAGATTGAGTAGCAGGTGCCACCAGCCTAAATGAACCCAGTGTGCCGTCCATAGTCGCCACGGCTGGGTCCATGCCACGTCGCGCAGATACAGCAATGCGGGTGTGAAGCATTGACAGAGCAGCATGCCGAGGATACAGGCATAGACTGTCCAGCGCAGAGAAGCCCAGTGGGCGCGGAACTGTATCGCCACGATGGGGCTTACTCTCCGGCCTGTGAGCATTCCGCCAGTGCAGGCTCTTTCTGGCAACGGATCTTGTGCATCAGATTGAGCATATGTGCATCATAAATGCCGTCATGCAGGAGATCGAGCCGTGCTGTGCGCGCCATGTCCTGATAGCGACGGCGTTCGCTTTCAGACACAGGAATCCAGGCGGTAGGTGCGACTTCGCTCTCGTAGCTTTTGACGGTTTTCATGAAGGAGTCGTACTGATCGCCGATGTAGTCACGCGACTTCTGACCAAAGTCAGCGGGAAAGCGGTCCTTGTGGATTACGATCTGGATACTGACCTGCGCCAGCACATAGTTAACGATACCGCCGGTATTGCCGATGCCGCGATAGAGTTCCAGCGGCCGGTAAGCGGTGGCGGGTGCCACCACGATATCGACCACCCCATTATTAAACTTGTCGCCAAAATTGGAAATGTCGGAGGGGTCCGGCTGGGCACCGAGCACTTTGACCAGCTTGTTCTCAGCCTTGTCATAGTCCAGTACGGCAATCTTCTTACCCGGCAGACGTTCGGGATTATTCACGGTGCGATCCCGCACAAAACCATAGGCCGCGCCAAACGGCATCACACCCGCAACCTCATACGACTGACCACCCATATCCGTGCTCATGTAGCGCGCTGCCGCAGGACTGTTCAGCACGGTCGTCAGCGTCCGCATATGGTCATAGGTCGGCAATGCCCCAACGGCTTCAATCGAGCCCATGAATGAATTGTAGGAACGCGTGCGAATGCCGGTGATCAAAACCGCATCGCAATAGCGAACACGGAAGTCATCATTGGCGATGCGCTCATCACTATAGGGTTTGACATCAAAATCAATGCCCCAAGTCGCCGCCTTGATCTGATAATCCTTCATTTTGGCGTAGATTTCGCCGTTCTTGCCCAAAATATCCCACACACAGAGACGACGTTTCAGCAGATCTTTGGAGGCTGTGGTGATGGGCTCTGGCTTGAGCGCTGTTGATGGGCGTAACGCAATGATTGCACCATCCGAGGCAGACCCTGCTGCCTCTGCGATCCCCGTGCTGCCAAATCCCAGCAGGCCAAGCACGATGCTTAACTTCAGAAAACGATTATTTGTCATTGTCTTATTCATGTTAACCCACATTTTTCAAACCATCTCGTCCCTGTCAGGTCTGCCATGTGACCGTGCCAGAACCATGCTTGTGCAAAAAAGGCATCCCGGCTTTTATCCCATGTCAGAGACAACATTTGTCCCGATTCTATCAAAGCCATCGCGATCCGACGAGAGCACAGACACCATCGCCGATGATCCGCAGGTTTAGCAAACAGCTAAAGCCCTTGTCTACGCATAAATCACGGCGAGATATAGCATAAAACCGCCGAAGTGGCGGTTTTATGCGCGCATGCTGCGGACATGATGCCGCAGCAGAGCGTCATCAGTTCAGCAGATCGTCCATCTTGACGTTGTCTTTGGCGGTTTCATCCCAGAATTTGGTCAGACCATCTTCAGGGCAACGCTTGCCAGTCTTGTCAGTCCAGTAGCGGTCGGCGATACCCATGACCAGATGGCCACCCATGGCGTCAAACAGGCGATATTTCGGATTAACCGGCATGTTTTGATCGATGGAGTTACCATAGGTACGCAGCGCGTCACGGATCAGGTCATCTTTACCCGTCGCCTGTGCGGCCAGTGCATAGACGGCATGCGCGAGACGTACACCTTTACGCTCACCCAGACGGGTCGAATCTTTCATGGTCTGGAACGGATCAGGCTTACCTTCGCCAGCGCCCGGCAAGAGGACCCAGACAGCCGCACGCAGTGCCATCGGCACACCCCAGAACTGTTCATTATCCAGACACTTCATGCCACGCTCCGCCACAGCGGCGATGTCTTTAGGCACGTTGACAGCACCTTGCGATGCGATGTCATTGGTGATCGCCTCGACACCCATCATGAAGCCCAAGAGATAGATGGTCTTGTCCAGATCTTCGTGCATGGTTGGGCATTCTTCACCCAGCTTGATATGGTAATCACGCTCGTATTTTTCTTGGAACATCTGATAAGCCGCGTATTGGCGGCGCGCAGCAATCGCAGCCCAGCGTTTCTGTGCAGTACGCGCATCCTGCGCTTCTTCAATCTTGCCTGCACGCGACGCACGCATATAAGCCAGCTCAAACTCAAGGGCAGAGTCTTCGGCACAGATCGAGGAACCCGCATAGAGCAGTACCGACATTTTGGTCGCATCCGCACCCATCGCTGCAGTCGCCAGAATCGCAGGCTCAAGCGAAGTACCGGAGATACACATCATGTTGGTATCATCCAGCGCCATGATCGGCGGTACAATGTTGTTTTCGGTGAAACGCAACGCAACGTTCGCGCCGGCCTTATAGACCTGCGAACACCCGGAAACAGTCAGGGTAAGCGCAGCAGCAGTTGCCATCACGGCAGCCTTCACAGCAGATTTAGAGATGATTTTTTTCATAGAGGTACTGGTCCGTAACTTGTCCGTAAACTGGATTAACTCATTTCAGTAGGGCGTATTGGTCTTTTTGTAACAGACATTATTCATTCCGTTGAAATCCCTTAGGAAGCGACGATACCACGAACGTTTACCAGATTAAAGCAACATCGCACGAAAAACTGATGGATATTACAAAAACTGATGAACAACATATCGCCAACATCCGGTTTTTTTCGCGTGATTTATCAGCAGACTCCTGATAACCACAGCACTTTGCACCATAAAAAAAAAAGCCCCGTCATGACGACAGGGCTTGAGTGACTATCAGGTCATGCTCAGGCAGCAACAATGTCTTTCATGGTCAGCTTGATGCGACCACGCTGATCGACGTCCTGCACTTGGACACGGACTTTCTGACCTTCTTGCAGCACATCAGTCACATTGGCGATACGCTCATTGGAGATCTGCGAGATGTGCAGCAGGCCGTCAGTGCCCGGCAGCAGGTTGACGAATGCACCGAACTCAACGATACGGACCACGGTACCTTCATAGATGGCACCCGGCTCGATTTCGGCAGTCAGCGCCTGAATGCGCGCCATGGC
>JASLEL010000047.1 GCA_030151145.1 Aquirhabdus sp.
GTATCGTCTTAGCTCGTCATGATCTGTCGCGAACTCAACCCATCCATTGATTGATTGAGATCTGAAATGACCGTTGATATATCGCCTCTCCCATGACTCATCTCATGTCAAAGCGCCGCATCAATGCGGCTCTTTTTTTTATGCGCATTTGGCTCTCAATCGCGATGTGCATGATGCCAGTCATGCCAGTTGGCGACACCTCACAACATTAAACGTCAGAGCATGAATCTCGCCAGACGCCAAGCTTACTTATTGAATCATATGGGGTACTTGGGTGATAAAAATGTCCAACGCTGCCTTAATAAAACGGACGCATTGCGGTACTATCCTTATAGGCATCAACATACGAGTCACACTCTTGGCGTCATTGTGATGTCATTGCAGATCGTATGCCATACGTGATCAGCCATCTGCCATATGTTGAGTCGTGCGTCCCCGCCAATCAACAGCACCAGCGGATGTTCAAAGGACCGATTAACCAGACAGGGAAAACCGTGATGGGCTTGGGCGACTTTTTTAAAAAAATGGGTCTTAAAGCGACCGATGAACACAAGGGTACAGCGCATCTGGCGCAGATGGTCGCACCATTGGATGTGGTGAGACCCGGACTGGCAGGACAGGTGCTGTCTTATCTTGAAAGCGGCGAGCAGGCCAACGTACTGCTGGCGCTGGAGCAATTCACCACTCAGGATTGCGCCGTTGCACTGGGTAAACCAGGCACCCTGACCTGGTGGCACCCGCGCAATCTCTCATCAGACATCGCCGACGAAAAGCATAAAGCACTGCTCAAGCAAGGGATCGACGCGCGCGCCCAACTCTATGCCGCAGTCGGCACACCAGAGGTCTCCCCTGTTCAACTCATCCGCTTGGGCAAACTGCTATCCGCCGCCTGTAACAATGAAAATCTCATCCGCACCACGGATCTGGTTCCGGCATGGTTTCTCTACCTGCTTGCCGACGGTCTGCAAACATCCTTGCCCAAAACCGGGCAGGCCAATGACTTAAGCACACGCACCGGCTGGACGATAGACCTTCTGCAATCCCTGCTGGTACTGGAAGACATTCCGGCCGAGCGCATCCTGCCTGCGGTATTCGACCGTAAAGATCTGAACAGCTACTATCATGATCATTTTGCCAATATCCTGAAGCTGTCCGACCTCAAGCGCTATCTCCTTGATCACCCGTTGCAGGTAGACGCACTGCCACCACAGCTTTCCAGTGAAGGAAATATCCTGCTGGCACGCACCTTAGGTAGCCACGAGGACTTAAAAGACCACTACACGCCCCTCTTGGTCCGCCTTGCCGTCCACAGCGCCAAAGGTGTCCGCACCGAAGCCGAGCAGCAGCTGGGCAGCATCACGGATCAGCAATCCGGCAAAAAAATGGCCGCGCTCGTTGATCTGTTTAAGGCCGGCAGCAATCCCGAGCGGGTGCGGGCCGCCGAGCTGCTGGCACGCAGCGGACCGGATGCGCGTCCGCTCTTGGTCTCGGCATTGGCAGAGGAGACCGCCAAAACCGTCCAGCAGGCCCTGCAGCAGGCGATCTTCCGCATAGATGCATCCGGCGAGGCAGCGGCAGACGCCCTGCCCGCGATGCCTGCGATCACGCCTTTTCCAGATGCTACCCTTGCCCCACAGGCACTGACGATCTTGCGCAGCAATCTGGCAGAGGTCCTTGATCATGCCCGGGAGAGTGCCGCAGCGGAGGTCCAGCACAATAAAGACAGCACCTATAAACGCGACTGGTCTCAACGTCAATATAAAGCCCTGCAAAAACTGTCGGATCGTGATCTTGAGCATGCGCTGACCGTCATCAACGGACAAATAAACGAGCGCTTTAAAGACAATCTGCAACAGGTGCTCGGCTATAAAAACCGGCTCAAGGCCCTGCCCGGCTTTCATCTCATGCATGCCATACGGACCATCGTGGGCTTGCGACATGCCGAGCAGCGGCAGTTGCATTGGAACCAGATCCTGTACTGGCTGAACGACGACGACCTTCGCCAGTTGGATCTGCGTCTGTTTGTCGATGCCCTGCAGCGCGCAGGTCTGCCAGATGCAGCCCGCCAAGTCGCGACACTGTGCCTCAGCTATAGCTGGTCCAAGGACCTGTTGGACTATCTGGAGGCCGACCAGATCTGGCCTTTTTTTGCCGACCATCTGGCCTTTCTGCAGGAAGCGCTTGGACTGACCCCGTCACTGAGCGAGCGTTATCAGGATTTTCAGACCCGCCGCGGTTTACGTGTCCTAGAGAGCTTTCCGGCCTTGCCATCGATAATGGTCGCGGGACTGCTGGAGCTGGCGCTCGGCGATGGCAAGACCTATCGGCTGGATGCGCAAGGATTACTCGCCAAACTGCCCGATATCCGCCTGCAGGCCGAGGCGGCACTGGAGTCCAGCAAACAGGAGCGCCGGATCACGGCGGCAGAATGGCTGGTCAGTATCCACTCGCCTGAGTCGCTGCCCGCGCTGACCGCCGCACTCAAGAAAGAAAAGCGCGAAACGGTACGCGCGGCGTTGCTTTCGGGCATTGAAACCTTGGGTGGTGATATTTCGGCCTACCTGTCACCAGCCATCTTGCTCAAGGAAGCCGAAAAAGGCCTCTCCGCCAAACCGCCTGCCAGTCTGGCCTGGTTCAACTACACGTCCCTGCCTGCGGCAACATGGGCCAAAGACAGTCAGACGGTTGATCCTCGGATCATCCAGTGGTGGGTGATTCTGGCCTGCAAACTCAAAGAGCCCGCAGGCAATGCCCTGATCAACCGCTACTTGAGTCTGCTTGACCGCGACAGTCAGGCACAGCTTGGCGGCTATGTGCTGCAGCACTTCATCGCACAGGACACGCGTCATCCGACGGAGGCCGAAGCCGACGCCATCGCAACCGCCGATGCCCCTGCCCGCCTCGCCATGTATCTGAACTGGTATAAGCAATATCCCGACTATTACGGCATGTATCAGCACTATACGCTGGCGCAGGCCCATGCCGACATCAAGCGCGAGCGCCTCGCGGTGTACCTCGGCTCGGCGATTGCGGATAAAGGCTTGCTGGCGCTGATCTGGCCGACTACAGGACATGCGCTGGTCCGCACACTACAGCAGTATACGAAGGATCACTATACGCGGCGCAGCCAGATCGAAGCGATGCTCATGGCTGCTGCCAACAGCAACGACCCCGTCATCATCCAGCTGCTGCTGAGCATCTCGCGCCGCTACCGTACGGCTTCGGTACAGGAAAAAGCCCGCGAGCTGGTACAGGCCATCGCCGACCGTAATGGCTGGAGTCGCGACGAGCTGGCGGACCGCACCATCCCGACCGCAGGCTTTGACGAATCCGGCATCTTGACGCTGTACTATGGCGAGCGCATCTTTAGCGCCCGCATGGATGGCAGCTTCAGGATCATTCTGCTCAATCCCGAAGGCAAAGAAGTCAAAGCCCTGCCCGAACCGCGCAAGACCGATGATGCCGAGCTGATCAAGGAAGCCAAAAACCAGCTCTCCAGCAGTAAAAAAGAACTCAAACAGGTGGTCGACCTGCAGACCCTGCGTCTGTACGAGTCGATGTGTGCCGGTCGTCAGTGGCCGGTCGCCGAATGGCGCGAGTATCTGTATGCCCATCCGGTCATGAACCGTCTGCTGCAGCAACTGGTCTGGGAGGAGGTCCGGGACGGACAGCCTTTGCAAACCTTCAGACCGACCGAAGACGGCAGCTTGATCAATACCAAAGACGACGAGATTGAGCTGGCTTGCGACAGCATGATTCAGCTGGCTCATGCGGCCATCCTGCCTGCCGAACAGGCCCAAGCATGGTTGGCTCACTTTACAGATTACAAGATCAAACCGCTCTTTGCGCAAATGACGCATCCGCGACCCGACCGGGCTACGGTTGAATCCAAATCCGTGACGGAGACGGATGCGCATGAAGCACAGCTGCGCAAGACCCATATCGAAACGCGCAAAGGCTGGCTCACCGACACCTTTACCTTCCGTGGCGTCATGACCAAACTTGGCTATCAGCGGGCACAAGCCGAAGATGGCGGTTATTTCTCTCATTATTTTAAAGAGTTTGCCAGCCTCGGCATTTGCGTCAATATCGACTTTAGCGGTAATACCCTGCCTGAGGAAAACGTGCCCGCCATCCTGTACGGTCTTTATTTCGAATCCATGCAAGGCAAATCCTGGAATCGCCGTACACTGCCGATCGACGAGGTTCCCGCGATTTTATTGGCCGAAGCCTATGCCGACTATCTGAGCGTCGCTGAGGCCTGTATCGGATTTGACCCAGACTGGAAAAAGAAATCACCATGGTAAATGCACACCCCCTCTCACCGTCTACGGATCAGGATGTCCTGCGTGAGTCTGCAGAGCAGCGTTTTGCGGCCGAGCTTGCGACCTTGACCGCCGATGATCAGGATCAGCGCCATCCACTGCCACCGGGCTGGCTGCGCTCACCGCATGCGGTACGTAAGTTCATCATCGGGGATGACAAGCTCGGCATCAGCCGAAAATTCTATGGTGACGATCCGCTGGTCGATCGCGCCATCGTCACCCTGCTGGGTCGTCAGGGACTGATGCTGGTCGGTGAGCCGGGCACCGCCAAATCCATGCTGTCCGAACTCTTGGCGGCAGGCATCAGCGGCAACTCCAACCTCACCATTCAAGGCACGGCAGGCACCAGCGAAGATCACCTCAAATACTCATGGAACTATGCGCTGCTCCTGGCTGAAGGGCCAGTACCGCGCGCACTGGTACCTTCGCCGGTCTATCAGGGCATGACCGAGGGCAAGCTGGTGCGCTTTGAAGAAATCACCCGCTGTCCGCCTGAGATTCAGGATGTGCTGGTCTCGCTGATGTCAGAAAAGCAAATGATGATCCCCGAGATGGGCGAGCAGTCTCGCGTCTCGGCCCGTCACGGCTTTAATCTGATCGCCACCGCCAACCTGCGCGATCGCGGCGTACATGAGATGTCGGCGGCGCTCAAGCGGCGCTTTAACTTTGAGACCGTGCGCCCGATCCGCGATCATGCCTTTGAGGTTGAGCTCATCACCAGCCGACTCAAGCGCGAACTCGGCGCTGAGGCCACGCACATCGTGATCCGTCCGGATGTCATTACCCTGCTGGTCACGACTTTTCAGGAGTTGCGGGCAGGCACAAGCAAAGACGGTACCGCCATCAAGACGCCGGATGCCGTGATGTCGACCGCCGAGGCCGTCAACATCGCCTATGCGGCGGCACTGGAAGCCCGCTATCTGGGCAATGGTACCCTCAGCAGTGCCGGGATCGCCCGCCAGCTGCTCGGCGTGGTCTTTAAGGATAACGCCGATGACCAGCGCCGCATGCGGCATTATGTCGATACGGTCGTGCGCGAGCGTGCCCGCAAGGACGGCGAATGGAAAGCCTTCTTTGAGGTGGCCAAGGACCTATGGGCATGATCGCAGGCGAGATGCCTGCGCGTCTGCAGGCTGCACTGGCAATGACGGAGACGCTGGCAGCATCGGGGATCTACTTCGCCCCGATCCGCCACCATAGCCCGGCCTGTGCCTATGCGGTCCGCGCGCAGATCGAAGCGCTACAGCCTGCGCATATCCTGATCGAAGCCCCCTCGAACTTTGATCCCATGATTCCGGTGCTGCTCGACTCGCGCACCCGCCCGCCGATAGCGATACTCAGTCAGGCGGTCATCACGCGCAGGATCGATACAGCGATGCCATCGGCGCCAGCAGACCACGATGCCGTAGCGATACCCGCCTCGGAATCCCCGCCTCAGACAGAGACGCGCTCTGCTTTTTTTCCCTTTTGTGATTATTCACCAGAATGGGTGGCGCTACAGACAGGCCGCAAACTCGGCGCAGCACTGGCCTTTATCGATCTGCCCTGGCAGCAGCAAGCCGAACATGAAGCAGCAAGCCTTGAGCCCATAGATCCAGATGTGGATCCCCTAAATGCAACACATGACCAGCTCAATCTGCGCAGTCTGCAAGCCGAGCGCTATCTGGCCCATAGCCGTTATATTGCCGCACTGTCTGCGCGTATGCATTGCCGTGATCATGACGAGCTGTGGGATCATCTGTTCGAGCTCCGACCGACAGTCGAGCTGGCGGATTGGCAAGATTTTTTTCAGGACACCCTGGTCTGGTCGGGCATGGCGCGACTGGATTATGAGGAGGCCGTACTGGCCCGTGAAGGATCACTGATCCGCGAACAGCATATGGTGTCACGTATCCTTGCGGCCTGTGCAGCACGGCAAGTCCAAGACCTGCGTCATGATGCGCACCGAAGTCCGATCATCATCGTCACAGGTGCTTTCCATACCTTGGCGCTGGTGGAGACACTTCATACGGCACTGCAGACAGCGCAGCATGATACAGAGGCCGCACGTCAGAGCATCTCCACGACCCAGCCGTCTGATACGACATCGTGGCTGATCCGCTATAGCTTTGATCGACTGGATGCACTCAATGGTTATGCCTCGGGCATGCCGACACCGGCCTATTATCAGATGGTGTGGGAGGCCTTGCAGCCCGGAGCCAAGCCAGACAGCCGACAGCAGGTCAATGTCAAGTTACTCTCCCAGATCGCGGCAGCGACCCGCCTTGAGCACTATCCCGATCCCATCACCTTTGCCAGCGTGCAGAGTGCCGCAAGCCAAGCCAGTCAGTTGGCCATGCTCAGACAACATCCGGTGATTGCACGCTATGATCTCTTGGATGCCGTCACCAGTTGCTATATCAAAGGCAGCATGGATGACGGTCAGCATGGTTTTTTTAAACTGGTGCGCGGCGTACTGAGCGGCGCGCGTCTCGGCGATATCCCGCCTGCCACCACTGCACCGCCTTTGGTTGAGTCTGTGCGCAGGCAAGCATTGATGCACCGCCTGAAGCTTGACGATACGATTTCACGTCGTACCCGCCTCGATCTGTACCGTAAACCGGCGCATCGTGCACGCAGCCGATTCCTGCATCTCATGCGTTTTCTCGATATCGGCTTTGCCAGTCACCTGGCTGGACCGGATTATCTGGCAGGCACGGATCTGGATTTATTGTTTGAAGAATGGGACTACGCGTGGTCACCGCTCATCGAAGCCCGCCTGATCGATCTGTCGAGCGAAGGCACCAGTCTGGATGAAATCGCCTTAAAACGCATTCTGCAGCAGGAAAGCCAGTTGGAGGCCGCAGGACAAGGTCGTTCGGCACAGCGCGCCGTGAGCCTTTTGACCAATGCCGCCGTCATCGGCATGCAGATGCACCTGCCTCGACTGTTCACCCTGCTGGAGAGCCATCTGCAGGGCGACAGCGAGCTGGCGTCCGTGATGGCGTGCGGCCTCAAGCTATTGCAGCTCTGGCGTGGGCGCGAATTCTTAGGACTCACACAGCATCAGGCCCTGCTCCCGTTGATCCGGCAGATCCTGCCTGCGGCACTGTTCTTACTGCCTCGTCTGCAGACGATCGATGAGCATCAGGAGCAGGCGGCGATTGCCAGCCTGTTGTCTTTACGCGAATTTACCCGTCTCGGCGAGGCCATCCTCGACATGGATGACAGCGACCCGCCCCGCTTGCAGTTGGGCCGAGCCTTAGAACGGCTGCTGTCCATCGGCAACGATCATCTCTCCGCCCAAGCATCTCTGCCAGCCGGGCTCATGGGCGCGATTGAAGCGATTTTATTTATCGATGGCCTCCGGCCCGAATCGATGCTGGATAGCCAGCTGAAGGCTCACTTTGGCATCGGTGCAGACCCGCAGCAGGCCGTGCGCTATCTCTCAGGACTCATGCAGGCCGCCCCTGAGCTGCTGGTGCAGACCGAGACACTGGCACGCGCTTTAAACCACCTGCTGTCGGTTTGGCAGGAGCACACCTTTGTGGCACATCTGCCCGATTTACGTTTGGCATTCACCCATCTCAAACCGCGCGAAACCGCCAGCTTTGCGGAGCGCATCGCCCAGTGGAACGGGCTGTCTGTGGCAAGCTTAAGCCAGCACCACACCGAGATCAGCCAGACGGATTTATTGCAGGGCACACAGCTGCAACTGGCCCTGATGGCATCGCTTGCACAGGATGGCCTAGCGGATTGGTACGGATCAGGAGGTACGGGCGCATGAATGATCAGCGTCATCCCAACCTGCCGACGTCAGATGAAGAGCAGGTCAGATCCAGCCCGGACTTAGTCACAGGTCGGCGCTGGCGTCTGATACTCGGTCGCTATGCGGATCGCTCGCTACAGGCGGCGGCTTTCTCTGCGCAGGATACCGCGCTTGAGCAGACACTGGACTATCTGTATAACCGCGAATACCAGCGCCGTGGTCATGGCTCGCGTAAAGGCGGTGGTGCCTCGCTGGATGACTCCCAGCTCACCGCACTGAACTGGCTCCATCAGGCACGTAAATTATTTCCCCAAGCCACCTTTGAACGCCTGCAAGTCCAAGCGATCGAACGCTATGAGATCAGCAGCCTGCTGACGGACCCCGACAGTCTCAAGACGCTGGAGCCCTCACCTGCATTGGCTAAAGCCCTGCTCACGGTGCGCGGACGACTGGATGCCAATACACGCAGCGCCGTGCGCCAGATCATCCGGCAGGTCGTGGAGGAGATACTGGCCCGACTGCGGCAGAATTTTATGAATGCCCTGCATGGGCGACGCAACCGCTTTCGCCGCGCCATGCAGCCCAGTGCGCAGAACTTCGACTGGCGTGCCACCATCCATGCCAATCTCAAACATTATGACCCCGAACGCAAGCAACTGCTGATCCAGAGCCCGCGCTTTAATGCCCGCACCAAGCGGCATTTTCCGTGGGACATCATCCTCTGCGTCGATCAGAGCGGCTCGATGATGGACTCCGTCATGTACAGCGCGATCTGCGCCAGTATTCTGGCGAGCTTGCCGACCGTGCGGGTGCGGCTGGTGCTGTTCGACACCCATGTCGTCGACCTGTCGCATCTGGCGCACGACCCGGTTGAAGTCCTGCTCACCGCGCAGCTCGGCGGCGGCACGGATATCGGCAAAGCGGTGCGCTATTGCGAGAAACTGATCGACAACCCCAGCCGGACCATCTTTACCCTGATCAGTGACTTTGAAGAAGGTGCCTCGATTCCGGTCCTGCTGTCGGCCATCAGCCGCATGCATGAAGCGCGGGTCAAGCTGCTGGGCCTTGCCGCACTGGATGCCGCAGCCATGCCCGTTTATGACACCGGCATGGGGCAGCGTCTGGCGGCGCGCGGCATGGAGATCGCCGCGCTGACGCCCGAGCACTTTGCCCAATGGCTGGCCGAGGTGATGCAATGACCACCGCACCCCACTGGCAGCACATCTATCAGAGCTATGACGATGCGTCACTGGAGATCCTCGCCAATGCAGGACTGCTGCGCCGTGCCTATAAAGACGTCGAGGCAGGCAAAGTCGCTTGGCTCACACAGGACACGGCAAGCGGCGTGATCAGTAGCGATGGTCAGCAAGTGACCTTGACCGCCAAAGGTGCCCAAGCCGCGCAGTGTACATGCCCTGCGACCAGTTGCTGCAAGCATATATTGGCGGCGATTCTCTGGCTCAGAGCGCAGGACGGTGCTGTTGCACATAGTGAAAGCACGCGGATAGATGAGGCTATAC
>JASLEL010000409.1 GCA_030151145.1 Aquirhabdus sp.
TATCAGATGACGACCAGCTCACACCCGTGGTCAGCACCTGACTGGTCCCGTCCGAGTAATTACCTGTCGCGGTCAACTGCTGCGACAGTCCGGCAGCGATGCTGGGGGACGCTGGCGCAACGGTGATGGACTTGAGCGTGACTGGCGCTGGGGTTGCGGACGAGCCGCCTCCACCGCCACCACAGGCCGTGAGTATCATGGTAAAAAACATTAATAGGGCAAACTGAATCCTGCCCCAAACGGGATCTAGAGCGATATTATTTTTTGCAGAGACCATCGGGAATGTATCCACTTAGTTAAAATTTTCAACTTTTTAACATACTTCACTCACACTTAAAAACAAAATTTATATTTTTTAAATACGATGTCATGATTATTAAATATTCACATATTATTTTCATAGTATGGGCCAAATGTGCTTTCGATACCTTAGCGCGCTTAGGTTGGAGCAAGCGCAATAGCAGCGCCCCACTGCATTGTATTTATACTCACGTGATTATCTTTAATCTTGACCATCTCATCAAAATCAGTGCGCCAGATCCGGCCCGCGCACAGCAGTCAGCACCAAATCTCCATAGACTAAACTGGCGATGCGATACTGGATGACAGACTGATGGCTCCAGTGCTGCATAAAGCGGTCAAATGAATGTGAGGCGACATCCGGTGTAGTCGCATGCGTCTGTATCACAGAAAAACCAGATATCAGCATCATGATGACAAGCCATACGACGCGCATCGGTATGCTTCCCGGCTGGTTTTGGACCTAACGCTACACCACGTCTTCGAGCGCCGACGCCAAGAGCGTCTCCACCTGCCAGACCCGATAGAGACTGCAGAAGATATGTCGGCGATGACCGACACGCAGCACGAACGCCGGCAGATCAGGCACGCCCAAGGCACCCACGCCGCGCTGGTTACGCTCAAGCCATGCTGTCGCCGTGGCACTGTCACTGAGCGCCACATCCGGCAGCACCTGCTGGAAATGCGGTACAAAGCTCATATCAAGCCCCTGCGTCCAGACGGTGCTTAAGATATCCAGCGCCCGCTCCAGCCGCGCCTCATGCTTGAGCAGCACCAGCGCACGCGCCATGGCGTTTACTCCGGCTTCATCGGGGCGGCAGAACGGAGAAAACGGCACACCGATACGCTTGGAGAGCCGCTGCGCGAGCCGCCAATCAAAGACATCACGTCCCTGATAGGGCAAGGGGAAAAATTTCACCTTGACGTTGTAGTAGCCCACCATCTCCTGCTGTAGATAGTTGAGCAGCAGATAGGTAAAAGGATCTTCGAGCGCGCCATAAAACTTCAGCACCGGACGCATCGCCTGTATCTCGGTCAGAAACTCCGGATCACTGACCAGATGCTCGCCCCACTCGACATGGTTGATCAGAAAGACCGGCTCACTGGTGAGGAGTTTCTGCTGGTCGAGCTTGCGTGTCAGGCGCAGGAAATCATCAATCGCATAGTAGCGCCGCCCGCCATAGGTGATATAGGCCTGCTCCAGCGGCTCATCGCGCAAGGAAATGGCCGGATCGGCAGGCACACCCTGCGGGGCCACCACACGGCGTAGCGCCATCTGCTGCAAGAGTCCGAGCTTGCCACTCTGCCCCTGCCAGACCATATGAAAGACATTCTGCAGGAGATGCAGGAAGTCCGCATCGCGAAACGGCGTCAGGCGCAGCACATCCAGCGCCTGCTGCATCAGCTCAGGGTCAGGCGCGGTGGTGTGCTCAGGAAAGACAAAGCGATGCTGACGGGCCAAGACCGCCGCATCATGATAGCTATAGCGCTGCCACTGCTCAGGCGTCATGCCGGGAGGCAGCTCAGGCGTCGTCGACAGCATGAGCCGGATCGGACGCATGCGCGGGATCAGCAGATCGTCGAGCTGTGCAAGGATCTGTACCAAGAGATAGCTATAGACATCATCCAGACGCAGATAGACCACGAGACCGCGCTCAGCCGCATTGGCGGCGGCATCCCGATGATGATGGTGTTGACGCCGGACCGGGCGTTGCAGGAGCCAACGGGATCGGATCGGATCAAACCACCTTCGCACCAGCGACATGACAAAGTACCCAAAGGTAATAGAAAAGAAGTGTTGTGCTTTTTTTAACACAAACAAGGTCAAAGTGCTATTTCTAAATGGCAGCGTCTACATGACTGATCATGCTAAGCACAGCTTGAATCAGCGCCATCTGACTATGCTAGCGTGGATTCATGACGTTTTGATCACGCAGCGACATCGAGCCACCATCCAAATCGTGCAATAAAAATGCCTGCCCGGCATCTGCGCAGGCAGGCATTCAAATCCAGATCAGAACGACTTAGTCGTTGATATCCGTTACGGCACCAGTCGAGGCACTCGATACCAGACGGGCATATTTGGCCAGTACGCCACGGGTGTACTTCGGCGCTGGACGCTGCCATGCGGCACGACGCTTCGCCAATTCGTCGTCAGAGACGGCAACGTTGATCTCGCGCGTCTCGGCATCGATGGTGATCTGGTCGCCATCCTGCACCAGACCGATCACGCCACCCTCAAAGGCTTCTGGCGTGATATGACCGACCACGAAACCATGCGAACCACCGCTGAAGCGACCATCGGTGATCAGCGCGACCGATTTACCCAGACCCTTACCCATCACGGCAGAGGTCGGCGAGAGCATTTCGCGCATGCCCGGACCGCCTTTAGGACCTTCGTCCTTGATCACGATCACGTCACCGGCGACCACTTCACCGTTCAGGATACCGGTCAGCGCAGCTTCTTCGCCGCTATAGACACGGGCCGAGCCTTCAAAGCGCAGACCTTCTTTACCGGTGATCTTGGCGACAGCACCTTCGGATGCGAGGTTGCCTTTCAGGATCACAAGGTGCGAGTCCGCCTTGATCGGCTTGTCAAACGGCATGATGATCTCTTGATCAGCCGGATAGTCCTGCACATTCGCAAGGTTCTCCGCCAACGTCTTACCGGTCACGGTCAGACAGTCGCCGTGCAGCATGCCGCGATCCAGCATGCGCTTCATCAGCGGCTGGATACCGCCGATGGCGACCAGTTCGCTCATCATGTATTTGCCCGATGGACGTACGTCGGCAAGCAGCGGCGTGTCTTTACCCAGACGGACGAAGTCGTCCAGCGACAGATCGACGTCTACGGTACGTGCCATGGCGATCAGATGCAGTACGGCATTGGTCGAGCCGCCGAGCACGATGATGACGCGGATGGCATTCTCAAAGGCACCCTTGGTCATGATGTCGCGTGGCTTGATGTCTTTGCGGAGCAGGTTCATCACCGCTTCACCGGCGCGCTGGCAGTCATTGGTCTTGTCTGCCGAGATGGCATCCTGAGCGGACGAGCCCGGCAGGCTCATACCGAGGGCTTCGATGGCGGAGGCCATGGTGTTGGCGGTATACATACCACCGCAGGAGCCGGGACCGGGAATGGCGACTTCTTCGATCTGTTTGACCTGAATCGCGGACAGCTCGCCCTTGGCATGCTGACCCACAGCTTCAAACACCGAGATGATATCGGTGTGGCCTGCGCCGGGCTTGATGGTGCCGCCATAGACGAACACCGATGGGCGATTCAGACGCGCAAGGCCCATGATGCAGCCGGGCATGTTTTTGTCACAGCCACCGATGGCGATCAGGCCGTCGAAGCCTTCGCAGCCTGCGACCGCTTCGATCGAGTCAGCGATGATCTCGCGGGAGACCATGGAGTACTTCATGCCTTCGGTGCCGTTGGCGATACCGTCGGAGATGGTGATGGTGTTGAAGATCACGCCTTTACCACCGGCTGCATTGGCACCGGCTTCGGCTTCGCGGGCGAGACCGTCGATGTGCATGTTGCACGGGGTGACGTTGGCCCATGTCGAGGCGATGCCGATCTGGGGTTTTTTGAAATCTTCGTCGCTAAAGCCGACGGCGCGCAGCATGGCGCGGGCAGGTGCGCATTCGATGCCGTCAACGACTTCGGAGGAGTGTTTACGGAGGTTTTCGTTGTTTGGAGTTTCGCTCATGGCTGATTTGCTCTACCTTGCTATGGCTTATACAAAGCCTTGCTTGACTGGGAAACCGTTCTGCTTTGGACAGCAACGCGGCATAACATCGGGCGGCGCGTGATCGGGCGATGCGGCAGGATAAGGGGGCCGGGCTGCGATCACACGTCTATGCTGAGGGATCAGTCAAAACTGCGGATAACACTTTTGAGGTGCGATGGGGCGAGGTGGGCCGCCATCGACATGTTCAGCGCAATAAAATCTTGGGGAACATTCTATCCTTCATGGGCGATGAGGGAAAGCGGATCAGATAAGAAAATGAAATGAGTCATGCAAATGTCATTCACGCTGTTGAATTGACGGCGTGGATTGGGAGGCATACAGTGACAATATATAGATATTTGATGATAAAGCAGCCAGCACTATTGCAGGATGTCATGACGCTCATTGATCTGATCAGACCAAGACCGATCCACCTACGCTCTCCGCTCTCCCCTGCCGAATGTGTCGCCCGACTGCAGGCTACCATAGGCCCACGCACGATGTTTGGAACTGTTGTTGCCCGATCACGTCCTGTGATGGGTAAGGTTTCGCTTGCGTCGATCAGCCTGAGAAAACGGCTGTGGTACCAAAACTCGCTACAGGACACACTGCGCGCGAAGCTACAGGCGGATCAGCATGGCACACTGATCACAGGCACTGTTGGCATATCTCGGGTAATGATGCTTTTTATTCCCTTCTTTATTGTTCTGATTGTATTTAACTTCTTCTCGCTCTTGAGTAAGAGTGGAAGCCTTCCCGCTCAAGACTTACTGTTCCCTGCGATCATCCTTTGCTGGATGTGCGTGGTCACTTTTCTATTCCGCTACTTCGCTCGCAACGAATATCAGTTTCTCAAGGATTTTCTGATCCAGACGTTGGACGCGCGGGAGACGGAA
>JASLEL010000117.1 GCA_030151145.1 Aquirhabdus sp.
CTAGCAAAAGAGATACGCCCCTATCTTGCAAGTCGTGGTCTACGCCGCCTCCCAAATACCGATGAAACCTTAAAGCGTTGGATTTCTGATCTTTGGCCGATCAAGGACAAAAATAAATTTCATAAGCCTCTCCAGCATCAAAAAGAATTACCGGATCATATAAGGGAGAGATTTTTAGCACAGTAAATCCTTTCTTTTACTATGCTAAACGCCGATTAGTACATTTAACGGCTCGTGCACACATCTTCTTGGCATCCCAGACTCATCATATCTTGCCTACCAGACGCACGAATGCATACCGCTCACAAGTTGCATGTCGCGCTATTTGTTCAACACAAATATGGGAGCAGTCAAATGACCTCGAAGAACGACCCGCTAGTCCGTATCACCATCCACGCAACCCTGCGCCCTTCACTGCCCCACGCTGCACTTCGCCAGATCATGCGGCTGCTTCTGACTCAGCACCCCGCGCTTCTGATACACGGGCTGCCCCTGCAGATATCGCACAGCCTGCTTCAGCATATCATCCTGATCAGTGCCATATACCTTGGGCAATACGGGATCAGGCAAGGTCTGATGCTGCTTGTCGAGCGCAATCGCAAGCTCAGTGCGCTTCTTGATCCGTGCCTTACGAATCTCAGCGAGTGGATCATGCTGGCTGCTGTCTTGCGCATCGGCGGCCTTGATGTCTGAAGATTTGGTATCTGATGCTTTGCTGTCTGGGGATTTAACGTCTGCTTTGGCATCAGGTGCTTTGACATCTGACGCAGTGACGCTTGTTTGTGTGCCCGGGGTTTGACTGCTCGGAGCTTGAGTCACTGGCGCGGTGCTGTCTGGGGCTTTATCTACCGCTTTGTCATCGACCACAGAGCTGACGCCTTCATAGTCAGCCTTGGGGATATCGACCTCGTGGAAATTCCACACATCATCCGCATCGCCCGACGCATGCTCATCCACCAGATAGTCCGGTGTCACGCCATAGCCATTGACCGCGCAGCCCTTGGCAGTGAAATAGTGCGCGGTCGTCAGACGCAGACCGGTTTTGTTGAGTCGCTCGGAGATGGTCTGTACCGATCCTTTGCCATAGCTGACCTTACCCAGCAGGGTCGCACGACCATAGTCCTGCAGCGTACCACTGACCAGTTCTGGCGCCGAGGCCGAGTTCTGATGGATCAGGATCGCCATCGGTACGGTCTTAAACTGCGCAGGCAGACCGTCGAGCGGGTCGTGGACGATATTGTCCTTCACGTCTTTTTCGGTCTTGTAGTCGTTCAGCTCGGTGTAGAGGGTGCGGCTATTGGCAGCATCATGGCCCTTGATCTGCACTGCAGGCTGCTTGCCCTCAAGGAAGATCGAGATCACGCCGACCGCCGCTGACAGAGAGCCGCCGCCGTTATTGCGGAAATCAACGATCAACCCTTTGAGATGCGGGTCCTGCTGATCTAAGGCTTTGAGTGCTTCGACGGTCTTGCCCGCTGCGCCCTCGTCAAAGGATGGGATGCGTACCCAGCCAATATGCGGCGCGACCATGGCGTATTTGATCTGTGCGGTCTGCACGAATGCGCGACGGATGGTGATATGCAGCGCGCTCTTGTGGCCTGCACGCTGGATGGTGAGCATGACGTCGGTGTTGGGTTTGCCGAGGATATGGTCGGTGGACTGCTTGAAGGTATTGCCCTTTAAGCCCACGCCATCGACTTCGGTGATCAGGTCGTTGGGGTGTACGCCGGCCTTCTCGGCGGGGCCGTTTTCGACGACCGACATGACGCGCAGGCGACCTTCCTCAAGGCTGACCACGACACCGATCCCTGCATAGCCGCCATCGCGGAAGTTTTTCCACATGTCGGCGTATTCGCCCTGATCCATGAACTGCCCGTGCGTGAGCGTGCCGACGGTGCGCTTGATGCCGTCGTTGAGCATCTTGTGCACATCGACCGGCTCAAACGAGTCACGCTTGATGGTCTCGACCACGTCTTTGAGTTCGCAGATCTCCGGCTCCCAGTCCGGCGGACATGGGGATGCAGCATAGGCACCGGACATGCCGAGCATGCTGATGACCAGTACAGACAACGCCAGACGGCGGGCGGGATGCGAGGGCGATGCAAAACACGGATAAGCAAAACGCGGGGTCAATACAGGCATGGTCTACACACGATCAAAGGAGAATAAAGGCTGACAAGCACGGATAAGGATGATTCAAATCGACATGGCGCGGATCAAAAAAAACAGGCCGATCAAAACGCTAGCCTTACCACAATCACAGCGCCAAGCACGCGCAACAGCGCCCAAATAGTCTAATGTTGCGGTGGAGAAGTCAATTGTTTTGGTGCTGATCCCAGCAATCCGATCAAGACTAAACGCCATAAGCTTATCAAACATCCAGACTTTCATCGCAGTGATATTTAACCGTATTATGCTCGCGCATTTATTGCCATATCCGGCGCGTGATCCGCTAAGGTGGCGCTATAGTGGGTCACGTAAAATGATTTTTTTGGGGACATTGTTGAAGCATCCCGTTCCCGTCATCTGTCACCGCTGTCATGACCTCGTATTAAGGAAGATCCTGTGCTGAACCTGTCTGCACCCTTTATCAAGCGGCCTATCGCGACCTCGCTGCTGATGCTGCTGCTCTTGCTGCTGGGTGCGGCGGCGTATTTTCGGCTGCCGATTGCTGCACTGCCGCAGATGGATATCCCGACCATACAGGTATCCGCCAGCCTGCCGGGCGCGTCGCCTGAAGTCATGTCGAGCACGGTGACCAGTCCGCTGGAGCGGCAGCTGTCCCTGATCGCGGGGGTGACGGAGCTGACCTCGACCAGCTCGCTCGGCAGTAGCAATATCACACTGCAGTTTGATCTGACCCGCAACATCGATGCGGCAGCGCAGGATGTGTCAGCCGCGCTGAACGCTGCCAGCGGCCTCTTGCCCAGCACCCTGCCTCATCCACCGAGCTATGAGAAGTCCAATCCAGCGGACTTCCAGATCATGACACTGGCGGTACGCTCCCCCAGCATGCCGCTGCATGAGATGGACTACTATGCCGATGCCTATATCGCGCGTCAGCTATCGCGTATCCCCGGCGTCGGCCTGATCGATCTGCATGGCGAGCAAGCACCCGCCGTGCGTGTGGAGCTGAATCCCGTCAAGCTCGCCGCCTTAGGTCTTAGCCTTGAGCAAGTCCGCGCCGCGCTCGGCACGACCACCGTCAGCGCCCCCAAAGGCACGCTGGATGGCCCCGAGCACTCCACCATGGTCGATACCACCGATCAGCTACGACATGCGGCGGCCTTTGAGCAGGTGATCCTGGCGTGGCATAACGGCGCGCCGGTCCGCGTGCGCGATGTGGGCTATGCGGTCGAGGGGCCTGAGGACGTCAAGCGTGCCGCATGGTATGGCGGTGATCGTGCCATCATCGTCGATATCCACAAAGCGCCCGGTGCCAATGTGGTCGAGACCATCGACAATATCCGCCGCGCCCTGCCTGCGCTGGAGGCGAGTCTGCCAGCGACCGTCACGGTGGATGTGGCAAGCGACCGTACCCAGACCATCCGCGCCTCGGTGACCGATACCCAGTACACGCTGCTACTTGCGGTCATCCTCGTCGTGCTGGTGGTGTATGCCTTCCTGCGCGGCGTGTGGGCGACGCTGATCCCGGCGGTGACGATTCCGCTGTCGATCTTGGGCACCTTTGCGGTGATGGATGCGCTGGGCTATACCCTCAATAACCTCACCCTGATGGGCCTGACCATCGCGGTGGGCTTTGTGGTCGATGATGCCATCGTGGTGATCGAGAACATCATCCGCCACCGTGAGGCGGGCGATACGGCGCTGGAGGCCGCCTTAAAAGGCGCACGCGAGATCGGCTTTACCGTGGTCTCGATGACCATCTCGCTGATCGCGGCCTTTATTCCCCTGCTCTTTATGGGTGGGCTGGTAGGGCGGCTGTTTCATGAGTTTGCGGTGACGATCACGGTGGCGCTCCTCGTCTCAGCCGTGGTATCGCTGACGCTGACGCCGATGATGTGCCGTATCCTGCTGGATCGTGATCAGCCTCACCCTGATCCGGCAGCAAGCACACCGCAAGCAGGCTCCCAGAAAGCCAAATGGAACATCGGCACAGCCCTGCTTGCGCACTATGAGCGCACGCTCGACTGGGCGCTGGACCGGCAGCGTCTGATGCTGGCAGTGACTTTCGCCACGCTGGCATTGACGGTACTGCTGTACTGGTATGTGCCGAAGGGGTTCTTTCCGCAGCAGGACACCGGCATGCTGGTCGGGGCGACCGAGGCACCGAGCGATATCTCGGCCCCCTTGATGGCGACACGCCAGCAGCAGCTGGTCGAGATCCTGCGGCAGGATGCAGATGTGGCAACGGTCTTTAGCTGGATCGGTGAGAGTGCGTCGGCCAATACCGGGCGGATCATCGTCACGCTCAAGCCCTTTAGCGAACGCCACGAGACCGCGCAGCAAATCATGCAGCGCCTCAAAGACGCCACCAAATCCATCGAAGGCATCAAACTGCGTCTGCAGGCGCGGCAGGATCTGCAGATCGGCGGGCGTTCGAGTCGCACGCAGTTTCAGTACACGCTGCAGGACAGTGACTCCGCCGAGCTATATGCTTGGGTGCCCAAGCTCTTGACACGGCTCAAGGATGTCAAAGAAATACAGGACGTCAACTCCGATATGGAGCAGTCGGCTCCGGGCAGCCTGATCAGTATCGACCGTGAGCGTGCGGGGGCTTTCGGCATCACCCCGCAAGCCATCGACAACACCCTCTATGATGCGCTGGGTCAGCGTCAGGTCGCGACCCTCTATAGCGACATCGAGCAGTATCATGTGGTGATGGAGGTGGACCCGGAGCACAGGCTCGATCCGAGCAGTCTGGAGCAGATCTATCTGCCCAGCAGCGACGGTCATCAGATCCCGCTGTCGGTATTCAGCAGCCGCAACGCCCAAGCCGTGCCGCTGCTGATCAACCATCAGGATCAGTTCCCGGCGGTGACGATCTCTTTTAACCTTGCCGACGGCGTGGCACTCGGCGATGCCGTGAACGCGGTGAATCGTGCCTTAAGCGATATGCAACTGCCCGTGACGCTGCATGGCAGCTTTCAGGGCAGCGCAAAGGCCTTTCAGGCGTCGCTCGCCAATCAGCCATGGCTGATCGCGGCAGCGCTGCTTGCGGTCTATATCGTGCTCGGCATCCTCTATGAGAGCTATATCCATCCGATCACCATCATCTCGACCCTGCCCTCGGCAGGTCTGGGTGCGCTGCTTGCGCTACAGCTGTTTAACCTTGACCTTAGCCTGCTCGGTATGATCGGCATTATTCTCTTGATCGGGATCGTCAAGAAGAACGCCATCATGATGATCGACTTTGCGCTCGTCGCGGAGCGAGAGGGCTTAAGTCCCAAGGCTGCGATCCGGCAGGCGTGTTTGCTGCGCTTCCGCCCGATCATGATGACCTCGCTCACCGCAATCTTGGGCGGGCTGCCGCTGGCACTGGGCAGCGGTGCCGGTGCCGAGCTGCGCTTCCCGCTGGGTGTGGCGACTGTCGGTGGTCTCCTCATCTCGCAGCTCCTGACCCTGTATACGACGCCGATCATCTATCTCTATATGGGCCGTCTGATCAAGCGGCCTCTGCAGGCGTTGGGTTGATATACGGATGTTGATGCAGAATGGCGCTTGTGTCGTTGATGCAGAGCATCATTTATTCTTTCAAGGATTTGGGGTATGTTCATTGCGGTGCTGATCGATCTGACCGGGCACCTCAAAAAACCACACTCAAGGAATCATCCAATGTATCCGGGACGCCACCTACGCTTACGCCAGATCCTGCCACTCGTGCTGATCGGACTGACCGCGCTCCATGCTACCCAAGGTGCGGAGCCTGCGAGGCCATGGGTACCGCTGGGTCAGGCGTACCTGCCGCATGGCGTGACGCTGCCGATGTATGGCGTCCCCATCGACAATCCCATGGCCGTAGGCAATGACGACCCTCTGCTACATGACTTCCCTGACTGTCATCACGATATCGCCGCCTGCCGCTTTACGACCCAGATCCCTGTGGATCAGCAAGGGATGTTTCAGATCGTGCAGATCCCCGAGGTGGGTAATTTCCTGATTCCACGCACATGGCATCAGGTGCTGGCGGGCGTGGGCGTCGATGGCTCAAGTGCCGTTACATTCTCATCCGGTCAGGCACGCTTCAGCTACTACAATGCCAGTGCCTGTGTGGGCTGCGCCTACTCAAGTGCGGC
>JASLEL010000412.1 GCA_030151145.1 Aquirhabdus sp.
ATTGCATCATCCCAGATTCATCACGTCCATTTTTTAAGATAGGTGTTGCCATGATCGCGACCATCGTCAAAAACTCGGTACTGAGCCGCTTTAAGGCCCAGCCGCAGGTGACCATCCCTGATTACGCCAGCAAAACGGCCATTCCGATTCGTCATATCGAGATTGGCTTCGACGGCAAAAAGATTGATGTCGAATTCTATCGCAATAACGAGTTTGCGACGATGTTCTTTGCCACGCTGTCGGTATTCCTGACCTATGGCGAGGATCTCGTGATCGAAACCGCGCGCCACCATCGCAACCAGCTGACTGATCCGGTCCTCAAGCAGCGTGTCACCGCCCTGATCGGTCAGGAGGCACTGCACTCCAAGCTGCACAATGAATACAACGATGCACTCAAAGACCAGCAATATCCGGTCTCGCTGTATCGTTTCCTGGGTGAGCAGTTCTTTAAATACGTGTTCCTGCAGTTCCCGCAGCCGCTCAAGCTGTCGCTGATGGCGGGCATCGAGCACTTCACCGCCGTGCTGGCCGAATACGTGATGAAGCGTGAAGAGGTGTTCTACTACACCGACGACGCCAAGACCCGTGCCCTGTGGATGTGGCATATGCTGGAAGAGTCCGAGCATAAAGACATCGCCTATGACGTCTATCAGACGCTGAACGGCAACTATGCCCTGCGTGCGGCGGGCTTTTTCCTCGCGTATGGCACCATTTTGGGTCTGATTCCATTTGCATCCACACTGGTGCCGGTCTTCCGCAAACCCTCCGCCATGCTGACGGCGAAGTTCTGGAAAGACGCCCGTCGTGGTGTAGCGCTGATCTTGAGTCCCAAAGATGGTGTCTTCGGCAGTACTCAAGGCCAGATCTTTGACTATCTGCGTCGTGACTTCCATCCGAATGACCATGACACGACCGAATATCTGGACTACTACAAGAAGGTGCTGTTTGCCGAAAACGGTGCATTGACGCCTTATTTTGTCAAAGAGTTCGTGCCGCAAGTCCGCGCGGCCTGAGTGTCAGACTAAAACCGTGGGTCCGTCGTGGATGTGTGGGTCAAGTCACACGACGGTCTTTCTGCTGATCCATTTTTTGGAATGATCATGAGTTTATTTGGTAAAAAAATCAAACCCAGTCAAAAAGCCTATGCGGTCGTGACTGGCGCAGGCAGTGGTATTGGCCGTAGCTTTGCCCTTGAGCTGGCCCGTCGTGGCGGTGTGATCGTCTGTGCCGACATTAACCTTGCTGCAGCAGAGGAAACCGTTAGCCTGATCGAGAAAGCCGGTGCTAAAGGCTTTGCGCTCAAGTGCGACGTGGGCAATGCTGACGAAGTCAAAGCCTTGGCCGATCAAGCCGAAGCGCTGATGCAGCATCCGGTCACGCTGGTGATCAACAACGCCGGTGTGGGGCTGGGTGGCAAGTTTGACGAGCTGTCGCTCGACGACTGGAAATGGTGTATGCATGTCAATCTGTGGGGTGTGATCCACGGCTGCCATTACTTCGTGCCGAAATTCAAGCAACAGGGCTTTGGCGCGATCATCAATGTCGCCTCTGCCGCCGCCTATAGCGCAGCCCCTGAGATGACCGCCTATAACGTCACCAAAGCCGGCGTGCTGTCACTGTCCGAGACGCTGTCGGCGGAGCTGCGTAAATTCAACATCAAGGTCAATGTACTGTGTCCGACCTTGGTGCCGACCAACATCATCAAGAACGGCCGCATCCCCGGTCGCTACTCCAAGCTGGCCGACCATGCGCTGATGAACTACGCCATGACCACCAGTGATGACGTCGCGACGCTTACGCTCAACCGACTGGACAAAGGCGAGCTGTACACCACGCCGCAGGTCGATGCCAAGCTGTTCTGGCTGATGAAGCGTGCCTCACCGAGCCTGTATGCCAAGTTCTTGGGTTTCTCCTATCAGTTTGTTAAATAAACCGTCTTTTAAAAACGCATTTGTTTGAATGCACGGTTGTTTAAATGCAGCGCTTCTTTACAGAGTCGGATCTTTAGAGAAGCCGTGGTTTATCTGAATATGTTTTTGGGGTTTGATTGATGACTTCGACATCTGAAGCAAGTAGCACACATATCTATGACACGCTGATCGTCGGTGCCGGCTTTTCTGGTATCGGCATGGCCATCGCACTGCGCAAGGCTGGATTTGACAATATTTTGATCGTCGATGATGCCACTGGCCCGGGCGGTGTTTGGCATTGGAATACGTATCCGGGTGTTGCCGTTGATATTCCGTCATTCAGCTATCAGTTTTCGTTTGAGCAGGGCAGTACATGGTCGCGCAGCTATGCACCCGGCCGAGAGCTGAAAGCTTACGCTGAGAAATGCGTTGCAAAATACAAACTGGCCAAGCTTTTCCGTTTCAACACACGTGTTAAGAAAGCGGTATTTGATGAAAAAGACAGCGTGTATCGAGTAGAAACCAGTACAGGTCCAATCACCGCACGCTGGCTGATCCACGCGGGCGGGCCTTTGAGCCAGCCTAAATTACCCGATATCAAAGGCATTGATCGCTTTAAGGGTAAGACCATGCATACCAGCCGCTGGGATCACTCGGTTGATCTCGCCGGTAAACGTGTGGGGATCATTGGTACCGGTGCGACGGCGGTGCAGGTCATTCCTGAGATTGCCCCGATCGTCAGTCAGCTGACGGTGTTCCAGCGGACGCCGATCTGGTGTTTGCCCAAGCCGGATTTCCCATTGTCGAGCGCAGTGAGATTGGGTCTCAAAGCCGTGCCGGGCGTCAAAACCGTGTCACGTCTTGCCAGCCAAGCATTTGTTGAGTTCACCTTTCCGATTACAGCGCATTACCATAGCCTGATTCCGGGTACGGATCTGATCGAGAAAGGAGCGAGAGCTTATATCGACGCGCAGGTCAATGACCCGGAAACCCGCAAAAAACTGACACCGAGCTATGCGATCGGCTGTAAACGCCCAAGCTTTCATAACTCTTACTTGAAGACGTTTAATCGCTCGAATGTCGTGCTTGAAACCAATGGCATTGCCGAAATCACCCCGACCGGGATTCGTCTGGTCAATGGCGCTGAGCATGAGCTCGATGTCTTGATCTTAGCCACGGGCTTTAAAGTCACCGATAAAGATGCTCTGCCCACGTATGCTGCTTTTGGGCGTCACGGCGTCAACCTCGCCGATGATTGGGATGCCAATCGCCTGCGCGCGTATCAAGGGGTCTCGGTGGCGGGCTTCCCTAACTTCTTCTCGATCTTTGGCCCATACGGCTATAACGGCGCATCTTTCTTCACGCTGATTGAAAATAGCTCGGCGCATATTGTGCGTTTATTGCGTGAAGCCCGCCGTCGCGGTGCGACATCCATTGAGGTCAAGAAATCGGCTCAAGAAGCCTATATGGCCGATATTTTGTCGCGTAAAGATCGTCAGGTCTTCTCCAATCCGACTTGCCAGAGTGCCAATAGCTATTACTTTACCAAGAATGGCGAGGTGCCATTCCGTGCGTCGACCACGCTTGAGGCCGCATGGAAAAGTAGGCATTTTCCTTTAGACCACTACGTGTTTGTGTCCCAGAAGAAGGCACAACCAGCTTAATCCATCCCTGCGGTACACAGTGAGAGATGCGCTGTGTGCCGCTTTATTTTGTCGTTGTGACGGGGCCCGCTTGGTCGTGGGTCTTTTTTATTTGGTGGGTGGGGAAACATGGTGCAATGCGCCGAGGCTTATTGTTCTCTAAATTTGGACTCAATGTATTGAAGGCGAACAGCCTTTACGCGCTTAAAGTCTTCAGGGTCAGTCTTTTTTATTAACTCAATGGGTTGGATAGCTGGGTTCTGCGTTTTCAGAAATGACCCGATTATCCCCTCTCCGAGTTGTTGTCCGGCTTCATCAAGTAGATCTACCGTAGCTCCAACCCCAAGCCCGGCGCATCGATCTGATTCCATCATCAAGGTCCATTTTCCGAAGACGAATAGGACTTCTATGACATGAAAAATGCCTTCCATATATAGTCACCAGTATACGTAGGGTGCAATAAGCTAATGCGCATTGCACCTTCCTGCATTGATTGTCGTGCTGGTTGAGGGTCTGGAGGAGGCTTGGTGCAATGCGCGCGGCTTAGTGCACCCTACATGAGAGCTGAGCGTCCGTCTAGACCATTAATCCAAAAAGAAATCCCGCTGCAGATTCGTGTTCCCTTCGATACAGGCATAGTGACTGAGATCGGTCACGCCGATGCGTGTTAAGGCTTCCTCATCCGTCAGGCTCAGACCATTAAATGCCCCACGCGGGCTGCTAAAGATCGCATAGGCGGCATCCGCCATAATTTCGGGTTTGCGGCTCACGTGCTGGGTGGCGTCATCGCCGAGATTCTTGGAGACGGCGGCCGTGGCGATATAGGTAGCAGGCCACAGGGTATTGCAGGAGATGCCGTACTGACGAAATTCCTCTGCCATGCCGAGGGTCAGGATGGTCATGCCATATTTAGACAGGGCGTAGGGACCGAGCATGCCGAGCCATTTGGGCGACATGTTGACGGGTGGTGATAGGCTGAGGATGTGAGGGTTGTCCGATTGCTTCAGGTAGGGCAGTGCGGCTTGGGCTGCGATGAAGGTGGCGCGGTGGTTGATGGTCTGGATCAGGTCGTATTGCTTGAGTGAGGTGGCCTCGACTCCGGTCAGCGAGATGGCACCGGCGTTGTTGATCAGGACATCGATCCCGCCAAAGGTCTCTGCAGCCTTGGCGATCGCGGCGTGGATCTGCTGGTCGTCGCGCACGTCCAGTACCAGCGGCAGGGCTTGGCCGCCTGCGGCGTTGATCTCGTCTGCGACACTGAAGATGGTGCCTGTGACTTTGCCGGTCTCTTGTACAGTCTTGGCGGCGATGATGACGTTGGCACCAGCTTGGGCGGCGCGCAGGGCGATGGCGCGTCCGATGCCGCGGCTGCCGCCGGTGATGAAGATGGTCTTTCCTTGGAGTTGGGTCATGTGGGTCGCCGGAAATGAATGTTATGGGTATGGATTGGTCGCGTGCTTGCGGTGAGTTCACAATCCTATTGTGTCGAAGCAGTATCGGTTGCGTAAGGTGCAAAAAGGTCAATGATTCTGCATCTTTTGGCCATGTGAGCCAGTGTGTGATATGGATTATCGGGAGTTTTGGGACTGGATCAAAGATGGGGGTGGGCCAAGTTGATTGTCATTTTGGGCCATGGGTAGAGCGTGAAGGTGGTGCAAAGTGCTCAATTATCGTGACCCGTGGGCCATCGGATGATGTGGAAGGTTGGCTGGTGGTATTTATGAAGGTTAATGCCGTGTGATCGTCCCATAATTACGCAGACGTTCCTTCGCTTTATTTAATGCTTGCGTCAGCTCTTTGTATTCGATACACCATGGGCTTCCGTCCTGTTTTTGGTACAGCTCAACAAGATAGGTTCCTGTTCCTTCTTCATCACTTATTTCTGCTAAATGTTGATTATCAAACCAAACCTCGGCAACTGCTCGCTCTCGATCAGCATACAGCCAGATTTGTATGTCTAACTCCATGGGTTGAACTCCAAAAAAATCTTTATATATAAATCATGTATTGGCTTTTTATCCCATCACAGGTCTGAGTAATTCCCTACTTCGCCGCATTCTTCTTCATCCACACCTTCGCCTTATCAAACACCACCGGCGCAGCCCCCGCCGCAGACAGATAATCAAGGTAAGGCAGACTCTTGCCCAGACTCAAGGGAAACGGCGGATGCTCGCCCAGATGCCCCGCCGCCGTCAGCCCTATCAAGGTACTCTGCGGACTTAAACCCTTAAACTGCAAGCGCCCCTGCACCCACTCGATATCTCCACCGGTCGAATACAGCTGCACATTGCCCGTGGCGGCATCCGGTACATAGTTCAGCTTAGTCCAGATCGGGATCGACAGGATACCGATGCCGATCCCGATCTTGATGTCGTTGGCGGTCGCGCCATTGGGTAGCGGTGTGGTATCCACATGCCGCACCTGCCGATAGATGTCAGGGAAATGCTGTGGATTGGCCAATGTCTCGCGCGAGCGTGCCGCAGACTCTGGCATCAGATAGTAGGATGAGACAAACCATAGCGTATCTGGATGCTCAGGCCGTGCGAGCTGCACCGGCGTATGACCAAACTGCACGAGTCCCCCGGGCTGCAGCAGCTTAGTCACCTGTGCCTCCTGCGTGGGGCTTAAGCTCACCTGCGGCATCACACTGCTCTCAGGCGCCGGCTTGGGC
This sequence comes from Aquirhabdus sp., assembly GCA_030151145.1. Classification (GTDB taxonomy): domain Bacteria; phylum Pseudomonadota; class Gammaproteobacteria; order Pseudomonadales; family Moraxellaceae; genus Aquirhabdus. The sequence continues at coordinate 6,225 of JASLEL010000412.1, forward strand.
AGGATGTCGTGATTAAAACGCTCGCGCAGCGCCTGCATGACGAAGCCATCGATGCCATACGGCAGGGCGAGCTTGATCTCGGGCAGGGCATTAAAGATCGTACTGACCAGAAAGCCCGTCGGATGCTCAAGGTCAGCCCACTGGGTCAGTGTCACCAAGGTCTTGCCGTTCTTTAAGGGAAACCACTCAAACTTGCCCGAGCCATACTGGATTGGGGCCGAGACGATGATGGTCGAGATGCTGTGGTGGGTGCGCTCATGCTGCATGATGAGGTCTTCATCGAAGGTCAGCAGCGGGACCGGTACACTGATCAGCATGTGATAGCGCACGATGCTGCGGATGGTGGCATTGGGCTCAGAGCTCCAGTTGCCGCGCATCTCGTTGGCGAGGATCTCGGCTTTGGTGATCTTGGGGAAGAGGTGGGTGTAGTCGGTGTAGTTGGACAGTACCCGCTCGACCTGACTGGGTGTGGCATCGACCACCAGTGCGCCTGTCACGTACTGCACGCCACTATAGCTGGCTGGGCCGTGGGTGTAGGGGAAGGCGGCATTGGAGTGTGGATGCGGGTAGACGAAGATACTGGTGCCTGCAAGGCTGGCGATGGCTTCGGCATTGCCGTCGAAAGGCGCAAGGCTCGTGGGCGTCGGGTCGGTCCAGTTCATAAAGCTGGGCGTGTCGGCGTAGGCCGTGCTCGTCTCCATACAGAGACAGATCATGCAGAGACAAATGAAACTGAGGATGCTGAAAATAACCGATCTTATTGTTTGTCGATATGAATAATCCAAGACGCCCGCCCTCTGGAGATGGAATATTGCTCAGCATGGTAACACTTCAGGTCCAAAAGTCTTGAACATTCACGCAAAGCTGAGCAATATCGGATGGATGATATAGGCCTTCGGTGCTTTGATTATGATGAAAAGAATAAGATATAAGAATGACACATCGGACAGCATGCTGCTGGTCATTGAGCCATGGGCGGAAGAGTATCGGATCTCGCCTGGGGTCACGGTTGAGATTGTCGATGAAAGCGAGATAGCCAGTCAGGACGATTTGCTTGAGGTTGAAATGATCAAAGGCGGTTTGGTCGTCTGGGGTTGGGCTGGGAGAGTATTATCCGTCTTTCACCATGGTGAGAAGCTAGAGCCTGCATGGCAAACATAAAGGGCGTTTGAACGATGGTCGAAGCGATGTCGATGAATAATCACCTGAGTCAGCATTAACAGCGGTCAGCAGATCATGATCAGAAAAATGATATACACCAATCGTTCCGCCAAAAGAGTGTTTCTGATCGTCGAGCCATGGGCCGAAAAATACTGGATTGAGTCTGGTGTGATGATCGAGATTGTGGATATCAGCGGGATGGCAAGTCGGGATGATTTTATCGAGACCGAAAGCGTCGAAGGCGGGCTGATCGTCTATGGTTGGTCGGGCTGTGTGTTATCGGTCTTGCAGAATGGCGTGCTACTTGAGCCTGATTTTCAAGCCTAAGGGCATGGAGGGCCGGTGACTGACGCAAGGTCAGCCACCTTGATCTCAATCAACCAAAATCAACAGAAGTCAGCTTTCACAGATCATCCGGCACCAGCAGCATGCTCTGCTCACTAGGGCGGATCAGCTCTGGACGCTGATAGCCGCCGATGTAGCCTTTTTTGGAAAAGACCCACTGCCAGAGCTGGACATTGCGCGCGCGGAAGGCACCAGCACAGGACAAGAGATAATAGCGCCACATCCGGTAAAACCGCTCACCCAGCTCATCTTTAAACTCAGGCCATGCGGCCTCGAAGTTGCTATGCCACGCCATCAGCGTGTGGTCGTAGTCGGCCCCGAAGTTATGCAGATCCTCCATGACGAACAGTCCGCCGGCGTCTTTGATGATATGACCGAAGGCGGGGACTTCGCCGTTGGGGAAGATGTATTTTTTGATCCAGGGATTGGTGTAGTGGTTGATGCGGCTCTTGCCGATGGTGTGCAAGAGGAACAGCCCGTCATCGACTAGGCATCGGTTGGCGACGGTGAGGAAGTCGCGGAAATTCTTGTGCCCGACATGCTCAAACATGCCGACGCTGGCGACGCGATCAAAACGTTTGTGTAGCGTGCTGTCATTTAAGAGCTCGCGATAGTCTTGCAGACGGAAGTCGAGCGGCAGATCGGGATAGCGGGCCTGTGCATAGGCGACCTGTTCTTTGGAGATCGAGATGCCGACGCAGGAGACCCCGTAATGCTCAGCGGCGTAGCCCATCAGACTGCCCCAGCCGCAACCGATGTCCAGGAGACGCATGCCGGGCTCCAGCTGTAGTTTGCGGCAGATCAGGTCGAGTTTGGCTTCCTGTGCTTCGGTCAGGTTTTGCGCGCCGCCGCTCCAGAGACCACAGCTATAGGTCATGCGGGGGTCGAGCATGGTTTCAAAGAAGCGATTGCCCAGATCGTAGTGGACCTTGCCGACTTGCCATGCGCGGCGTCTGGTTTGCAGATTCAGCAGACGTACTTCCAGCGCGATCATCGCGAGCGGAACGGAGCGGATCTGCTGCGAGAGGCGGGCGATCAGGATGCGATAGATGCAATCATCCAGTGATTCGACATCCCATTGCCCATCCATATAGCCTTCACCTAAGCCCAGCGCGCCATGGATCATGACACGCTCAGCCACCGCAGGATCATGGATCTGCATATCCCAGGGGCGTGAGCCATTAAACTGGATATCGGCCTGCGCAAACAGCGCGCTGAACTGCTGATAGGCACGGCTGGTCCGTCTGCTCTGGGATGTAGACGATGCGGATCGGGCGATAGAAGGGCTGCTGGATAGGGTATTCATGGTCGATCACCTCGGGCAGGATGTCGGAGCAATGTGAAACCGGTGTATCAAGCTAAAAAACGGAGAAGGAAGTCTGCCTCATCCGTGATGCTGTCTATGTGATCATATCTTGACCGAAAAGTCTGTAAGCTAACGTGTGTAGAAATGCTGAGATGGTCAGCTAGCTCCCGTCGCGTTATCGGGTCCTAGTCTGGCGGTGGAAATGATTGACGAACATCGTATTCTGCCGTCAAGATGGGTGGGATTTTGTCTCTATTGATGTCTGTCTTATGATTATCCGTCCCCCTCAGCACTGGTTTCTGCGTTTGTTTGTCTGGCATGGTTCGGTGCTGACCAATATCCGCGGGCGTCTGCTGTTTATCCTCCTGATCTCGATCGGCGTGCTGTTTCTGGAGCCGTTTTATGATGCCACCGGCGTGTCGATCAGCAGTACACAGTTTGGCATCATTGGCGTCGCGATCTCGATCTTTCTGGGCTTTCGCAACAATGCCTGCTATAGCCGCTATGTCGAGGCGCGCATGCTGTGGGGACAACTGCTGATCGCGGCACGTGATCTGACGCGTGAGAGCAAGACGCTGTTTGCCGGGGAACCGCAAAAGGTGGCGCATCTGATCAATCTGCAGATCGGCTTTGCCCATGCACTTAGGCTGACCCTGCGCCGTCTGCCGGATGAGGGTGTGCTTGCGCGCTATCTGAGTCCGGATGAGCTCAAGCAAGTCCAATCCAGTCGTGCGCCATGCAGCCGCATCCTGCTCTTGATGGGTGAGTGGCTGGCGGTGCAGCGCACGCAAGGCTTACTGTCGGACATCCTCTATCGTCATCTGGATGATCAGGTCAATCGTTTTTCGCATGTGCTGGCGAGCTGTGAGCGCATCATGAATACGCCAGTGCCGTTTGCCTATTCGCTGATTCTGCATCGCACGGTCTATCTGTTTTGTATTCTCTTTCCTTTTACGCTGGTGTCGAGTCTGCATTATCTGACCCCGCTGGTGTCGGTGTTTACGGCCTATACTTTTATTGCGCTGGATTCGCTGGCGGAAGAGCTGGAGGAGCCGTTTGGCTTTGATGATAACGATCTGCCGCTCGATGCCCTGTGCAATGTGCTGGAGATCGACCTGCGCGAGATGAACGATGATCCGAATAAGCCGGCGCTGCTGACTGCGCAAAATTATCGACTGACTTGATACCGCGCTACTGTGCTCTCCGTGATCTCCATAGTTGTTTAAACAAAATCAACACTGTGGAGTGATTTTGTCATTTTGTATTACCCCCAAGCTGGCACACTATCGCGTTTTATGTACTGATCCGTCCGGTGGCTTGTGTTTACTGGCTGCACGGCTGGATGAGGCTTTATTCTCGGGGGAGTTTATCTTGAAATACGTTATTAATCGTTTGGCGACGCCGCTCACGGCGGGGTTGTTTTTGGTATCGCTGGTGTCGGGTGTGGCGCTGTTTCTACATGTGGCGCAGGGGACCTTTCATGAGATGCATGAGTGGCTCAGCATGCTCTTGGTGCTGCCATTTATCCTGCATTTGGTCAAGAACTGGAATGGTCTGATGGGCTATCGGCGCTACCATACGCTGATCATTCCAATACTGATCTGTGTGATCATTGCTATTCCGTTTGCATGGATGGGCAGTGGCAAGAGCGGTGGAGGTAATGCCAATGGTCGCATCGCCCGTGTGCTGACGCAGTCGTCGCTCACCACATTGGCTCCTGTGTTTAAGACCACGCCGCAAGATCTGGCGGCGCACCTCACGCAGGCGGGCTATACCGTGACCTCGAATGACGAGACGATCAATGACATCGCGACGGCAGCAGGTGACAATCCCATGAAGGTGCTGCAAGTCCTTGTCCCGTCCGGCAAATAAGGCGCTGGGTAGGCTTGATGGGGTAGGTGAATATTTGCCTAATCTGATGGGTATGTATTAAATCAAGCAAGAGACCATGATCGATGCTACACTGATCATGGTCTTTTTATTCGCCATGCGCTGGGGTATATCATGCCCGAACTCATCCACTCATCCACTCATCCACTCATCCACTCATCCTCATCTTCAGCCTGTGTACAACTGGCCGGGGTGCTGGCTCGCTTTGCCCAAAACGATGGCAACTTCACTACGCGTATTCCAGCACTGACGCTGTATCGGCGTAGTCATGCGACCGAGCCGATGCCATGCATTTATGAGCTGGGCCTTGCGCTCACGGTGCAGGGAGCGAAGCGCATGGTGCATGGCGATCAGGTCTACGACTATGGTCCGGGGCAGTCGCTCCTGACGACCATGGATCTGCCTGTAGTGACGCATATTTCGATGGCAAGCCAGCAGGAGCCATTCTTGGGGTTGCGTGTCAGTCTGGATGCGCGGCAGATCCTGCAGCTGGTGGCGGAGCTGGATCTGCCGCCGGTCGCACCGGATGCCGATGTGTCTGCAGTGTCGGTTGCACCGACGGATCCATTGCTGCTGGATGCCGTGCTGCGTCTGGTGCGCCTCTTGGATGAGCCGCTGCTGCTGCCCAAGCTTGCGCCGCTGATCGTGGAGGAGATCACGATCCGGCTTTTGACCGGGCCCTTTGGTCCGACCTTGCGTCATCTGGTGTCGGCGGACTCGCCGGGGCAGAAGATCGCCAAGACATTGGCGTGGCTCAAGCAGAATTTCACCCAAAACATCGCCATGGATAGCTTGGCTGAGCGCTCGCATATGAGCCCCTCGACCTTTCGTCAGCATTTTCGTGTGGTCGCAGGCATGAGTCCCTTGCAGTACCAGAAGCAACTGCGTTTGCAAGAGGCGCGGCTTCTGATGCTAAATGAGTCCATTGATGCGGGGGATGCGGCGGTGCGAGTCGGCTATGAGAGTGCATCGCAGTTTAGCCGTGAATATCGGCGGCTGTTTGGCGAGCCGCCGCAGCGCGACATCCAGCGTATGAAGGATGATCCGGCGCTGATCATGAGTCTGCCCGTGATGTCGAGTTTGCCATCGTCAGTTGCTGAGTTTGCCTAATTCGTTACTCCATCAAATTAGGCAATTCTCTCGCTGAATCGGACAACGCACTTTTATTCGCCACCCCTATACTGACTCCAGACGCTCACACAGACTCATGAATGTGAGCCACGGTCTATACCGTATTCTCTCTGGAGTCCTACAACATGAAAAAAGTCAGCTTCCTGAATCTCAACGGTCAGCAGATCACCATCGCCGCCGTGATCAATTTCCCCGCAGGCTTTGATGAAGCCAAAAAATACCCCGCCATCGTCGTAACCCATCCCGGTGGCGGCGTCAAAGAGCAGACCGTAGGTCTCTATGCGCAGAAACTTGCCACGCAAGGCTTCGTCACCATCGCCTTTGATGCGTCCTATCAGGGCGAGAGCAGCGGCACCCCGCGTCAACTGGAAAATCCCTATATCCGCACCGAAGACGTCAGCGCCGTGATCGACTATCTGACCACTTTGCCCTATGTGGATCAGGACAAGATCGGCGCGATGGGGATCTGCGCTGGCGCAGGCTACACCGCCAATGCCGCCATCAATGACCGCCGGATCAAGGTCATCGGCACCGTGAGCGCGGTGAATATCGGCGCGATGTTCCGTAATGGCTGGGAGGGCAATGTGCCATCCAAGGATGCGATTCCGGTCCTGGGTGTAGGCTCTCTGGCACGTACCGCCGAAGCCGGTGGTGCCGAGACCCAGACCTTCGCGCTGGCGCCACTGCGTAAAGAAGACGCCCCCAATCAGGAGCTACTGGAGGCTTGGGAGTACTACCACACGCCACGCTGCGCATATCCGACCGCGCCGGGCTTTGGTACCACGCGCAGCTTTAACCAGATCATCACCTATGACGCCTTTAATCTGGCGGAGGTCTTCCTGACCCAGCCGCTCCTGATCGTGGCGGGCAGTGTCGCAGGCAGCAAATGGATGAGCGACGATCTGTACCAGCGTGCGGCAAGTACAGACAAGCATGTCCATGTCGTCGAGGGTGCCAATCATATGTCGCTCTACGATGTGCCGACCTATGTCGATGAGGCGGTGTCGGTCTTCGCGCCATTCTTTGCCCGCACGCTGTGAGGCGCGAGCAGTTTTAAGTTGTTGTTTAAGTTTCAGAGTTATTCCCATTGTCTCGCCATCGTCAGTCGGTGGCGGCAAGATCCCTCATATCGAATAAAACAGGTAAATACCATGCAAACCATCACATTTAAAAATCGTACCCTTGAGAATGCCGCCGATCTGTACCTGCCTGCAGACTTTGATGCGGATAAAAAATATCCCGCCATCGTCACGGTACATCCGATCGGCAGTTGTAAAGAACAAACCTCCGGCAATGTCTATGGCAAGGCGCTGGTTGCGGTGGGCTTTGTCGTACTGGCGATCGATGCGGCTTATCAGGGGGACAGCACGGGTGCGCCGCGTC
>JASLEL010000180.1 GCA_030151145.1 Aquirhabdus sp.
GCCGATGATGGTGAGGTTGGCGGATTTCTCGGAAAAATCGTTCAGGTATTGCGCGACGGTTGAGCCGGTGGCAGGCAGCAGATTGCTAAAAAGTACGCTCTGGATTTTGTTGCGCGCTGGTGCCAATGCAGGAATGGTGGAGACGACGACCAGAAAGACGGTCAGCATGGGGATCAACGACAGCATGGTTGTATAGGTCAGTGCAGCGGCACGATCCCGGCAGTGGTCTTTTTCAAAGCGGCTGATCACATAGTAGAGCAATTGAAACCAGCGCTGATGATAAAAAGGCAGCTTTTGTAGAAATGTCGTCATAGCCTGTCCGTAATACCGACGCACAGATCGTTCTAGAGAGTAGTCTGTGCTGCGGTAGATGATCTTGCCTTGAGTGTAGCAAATTCAATCGTCTTGCTGTGTAGTGTCGTTGATCAGAGGCAGTTTTCGGGGAGAGGTTTGGCGGGTGTGGTTGTGCATTGACGGAGATTTAGCCACTTGAGGCTATTTTCACAGATACCGCGATGACGAGACGGAAGTATGACAGCGGTATGTCATGAAGTTGTGCTATGGTTTGATGTCATATTTTTTATGCTATGGTTGCCTGTGATTTCAGGCAAGCGCGGTTTGTGCCGACACTGTAGCGTCTTTGCTTGCTGATGGTCTGGATGAGAATGAGCGAACCTTATGTATTGGTGCTGTATTACAGCAAATACGGTACTACGCGACAAATGGCCCGTGCGATCGCTGCTGGCGTCGAGCAAGCCGGGATACGTGCCCGTATTCGTACTGTCCCTGAAGTTGCCAGTGTGACTACCCAAATTGTACCCAGTATCCCAGAGACAGGTGAGCTATATGCCAGCCAAGAAGACCTGCAGGACTGTGTGGGGCTTGCGCTGGGTAGTCCGACCCGCTTTGGCAATATGGCCGCACCGATGAAGTATTTCTGGGATCAGACCGCGACCATCTGGCTGTCAGGTGCGCTGCAGGGCAAGCCAGCTTGCGTCTTTACCGCATCAGGCTCCATGCATGGCGGGCAGGAGACGACGCTGCTGTCGATGATGCTGCCACTGTTTCATCAGGGGATGCTGCTCTTGGGCCTGCCGTATTCAGAGGCAGCACTCTCAACCACCACACGCGGTGGCACGCCTTATGGTGCGTCGCATGTGAGTGGTACTGCGCACGATCAGCCCATGAGTGCCGAAGAAAAAACGCTATGTCATGCGCAAGGCGTGCGTCTGGGCAAGGTCGCGCTGCAGTTATTGGTGAAAACCGCGTAAAGGAACCGGATCTGCTAGGATTCTGGCAATGGAAACTGGATTTGAGTAACGAAAGATGCCTGCGTATCAGTTTGTAGCCATCGATGCCGATGGTCGGCAGCAAAAAGGCGTAATGGAAGGCGATTCCGCCCGCCAGATTCGTCAACAACTGCGCGATAAGACTTGGATACCGGTTCAGGTTGAGCCGGTCGAAGACAATAAAGCCATGATGGAAGGCCGCAAATGGTTTCAGCGCGGCCTGAATGCCTATGATCTGGCCTTGCTGACGCGTCAGCTCTCGGTGCTGATTGCTGCGGGTATACCACTGGAAGAGACGCTACGTGCGGTTGCTCGCCAGAGTGAGAAACCGCATGTGCAGAGTCTGGTGCACTCGGTGCGTTCCAAGGTACTGGAAGGACATTCGCTGGCGCAGTCCTTGCGTATGTCGGGACGTTTCCCACCGCTGTATATCGCGACCATCGCGGCAGGCGAGAAGTCTGGTCATCTGGATCTGATCCTGAATCAGCTCGCGGACTATACCGAAAACCGCTTTGCCATGCAGAAAAAGATCCAAGGCGCGATGACGTATCCGATCGTCCTCATGGTCATGTCGTTTGCGATTGTGATGGGCCTGATGACTTTTGTGGTGCCGGATATCGTCAAGGTCTTTGACCATAGTGATCAGGCCTTACCGTTTTTGACCCGGATGCTGATGTCGATCAGCAGCTTTATCAAAGCCAGCTGGTATCTGATATTGATCGTGCTGGCTGCTGGGATTTTTTTCTTTGTCCGCTTTGTTCGGACTGAGACGGGGCGTTATGCGCTGGATCGTTTTATCCTGCGGATGCCGATCTTTGGCAAATTGAGTCGAGGTATCAATTCGGCACGTTTTGCCAGTACCTTGTCTATCTTGTCACAGTCGGGCGTACCGCTAGTCGAGGGACTGCATATCGGTGCAGCGGTCTCGGGTAACTGGCTGATCCGTGATGCGATCTTGCTGGCTGCCGAGAAGGTCACTGAGGGCGGCACCATGGCAACCCAGCTTGAGCGCTCGGGGTTCTTTCCCCCCATGATGGTGCAGATGATCCGTAGCGGTGAGACCTCGGGTGAGATGGAGAATATGCTGTCGCGTGCGGCGAAGATGCAGGACAATGAGGTCAATACCCAGATTTCAACCATTCTGGCCCTGCTTGAGCCAGCCATGCTGATCTTTATGGCGGGAATCGTGATGGTGATCGTGATGGCGGTGATGTTGCCAATCGTCAACATGAATAATCTGGTGAAGTGATCGGACTTCTGATCCAATAGGCCAAAGCGTTTTTATGATACAAGTTCTTTAATGATGCAAGGAAAGGTTTAACCAAGATGCGTGCAGAGAGCAAAATGTGGATGCGGGCAGGACGTCAATCCGTACAGCGCGGATTTACCCTGATCGAAGTGATGGTGGTCATCGTGATTCTGGGTGTACTGGCGGCCATGGTTGTGCCTGCAGTGATGGGCCAGAATGACAAAGCACGTGCGGGTGTAACTAGCGTTGCACTGTCTACCACTGGTGGTGCACTGGATATGTTTAAACTGGACAATGGTCGCTATCCGACCATGCAGGAAGGTCTGGATGCACTGGTGCATAAGCCTGCCAACGTCAAAGTATGGCCCAGCAGTGGCTATGTCAAAGGCGGTGAAATCCCCAAAGATGGCTGGGGCAATGACCTTAATTATGTGGTCCCAGGTAGCAATGGCAAGCC
>JASLEL010000303.1 GCA_030151145.1 Aquirhabdus sp.
AGATCCAGTGGCGTGCCGACTGAGAGATTGGAGCGGATCGTAGAATCAAAGGAGATCAGCGCACAGCGTAAGGCTTTATCCAGTGGCAGATCATAGCTTAAAGCCCGATCCAGAATCGGCTTGCCATATTTGCTCTCCCCGATCTGAAAATACGGAGTATCAATCGTTGCTGCGATAAAGTTTCCTTGTGGATAAACATTATACAGCTCGCCGGGCTGACCCTTGATCTGCCCGCCAATCAGGAAAGAACTGGAAAAATCCAGATCATCAGAGCCTGCGCGCAAGGATGACGAGGTCTTCATGGCATCCGTCAGATATTGTCCGACCAGCGCTGCCGCATCAAAAATGGTCGGGACATTGTGCAGATGTGTCCCGGTATCCGACTGGATCGAGTGAAACAGCCGGGTAATCACCGCCTGCGAAGTCGCCAGATTGCCCGAGGTCTGCATGATGATAATCCGCTCACCGGGAACCCCAAAGCGGTGCAGCTTGCGGAATGTCGCAATATGGTCCATCCCTGCATTGGTCCGCGAATCGCTGACAAAGATCAGTCCTTCTTTCAGGCGCATCGCCACACAATACGTCATCACACTCCCCATCAAAGCCAAAGTCACACCCGGTTCCTACCCGCAGATAAAAACCCGCCTCCATAAGCGGAGGCATTCATTTTAATCTATTGGTCGCGCTGATGCGACCTTTCTCATCGGCCTGATGGGCTTGCCATCAACGCACCTTCAACTGGCCGTCACCTGTACCAGCGCACTCAAGGACTCACCACCGCCACCTTGTCGCATCCCGCGTACGGGCGCAGCATCCAGATAGTCTCGTCCAATCGCCACCTGCACATGCTGGCTGGGTGTAAAAATCTGATTGCTGATATCAAAACAGTACCAGTGACCATGAATCAACACCTCAGCCCAGGCATGGCTGGCCATATGACTGGATATCGGCGTGTAGAGATACCCTGACACATAGCGTGCCACCAACCCCCGATCACGCGCACAGGCCAAAAAGACATGCGTGTGATCCTGACATACCCCGCGCCCAAGCTCAAAAGCTTCGCTGGCCGTCGTTGCAACTCCCGTCGAACCCGGGGTATACGGCATCCGCTCAATCAAGGCTTCGGAAAACGCAATCAGGCTGCTACGGTCATTCGACTTCAGGTAGCGCGCCGTAAAGTCACGCATTGGCTCATCGACCCGCGTCATGTCGGTCGCATGCATGAACAGCTCCGGCATCAGCCGATGATCCACCACCGCATCCACCCGATCACTGATCTCGATCTCGCCCTGCGCCAGCAAAAACAGATCCTGATGCGGCTGATCCAAGTAAAGCGAAGTCCAGATATTGCCAAAGCCGTCTTTTTGCTCCAGTGTCTTGCCCGGCACGGACAATTGCCAGTTCAGGACCTTCTGATGCGCCCATGTGCGGGGGATCATACGCAAGTACTGCACGCTACGCCGTACCGTCTGCTCATAGCGATAGATGGTCTGATGATTGACGAGCAGTTTCATAGTCCATTCCTGAACAGCTCATGCACCCGATCACTCAAGTCATAAAACGCCACGCGATCATAACGCTGATTCAGATGCACAATCGGCTCCTTGAGGCGTTGCCAGCCGATCGGCAGGCTGTCCAGAATGCCGCCCAGCGCCTGTATCTCACCCGCAGGACTCTCGGCGAGACGCAAAGCGATATCGATACGCTCGATGGCCTCACCCATGCGGCAGAAGCGCTGTACCATCTGGCTTTCTTCGATAAACGCCGACCGGCAATGATGCAACAGCAGCAAAGTCTCATCCGCAGTGCGATGCATATAGCCACGGCTCAGCTCATGGAAAGCCTCAAACGTCGCCGCCGTCAGCACGCCACGTAAGGACTGCATATTCTGCTTGATCGCCTCCAGATTGGATGGCAGAGAGCCTGACTGCTCCGGATCTTCGATCAAGGCATTCATGGTCTCTGCATTCCAGGCAGGCAAACTGAAGGCATGCGCAAATGCGCGAGCAGAGTCATCGTTAAAAAACGGCAACACCTGACACAAGCCCTCGACGCGAACCCAGTAACGCCCCAGCCAATATAAATGGGATGCAGTGGACATCGGTAAAATCATACGCGGACTCCTGATGCACTTGGTGTGGTCAAATGGCCCTCACTGGCGCCCTGTTTTTCAGTAGATGCGCGGTCATCCTCATCAAAATCAACAACCCAAGTATCCTTGATGCCTCCACCCTGCGATGAATTCACCACCAGCGATCCCGCTTTGAGTGCAACGCGGGTCAGACCGCCGGATGTCGTACGCACTTGCGTCGGACTGCTAAGCACGAACGGACGCAGATCAATATGCCGAGGCGCGATGCCCTCATCCACCAGTGTCGGGCAGACCGACAGCGCCAGCGTCGGCTGGGCAATATAAGCCTCCGGCATAGCGATCAGCTTGCGGCGGAATTCCTCGATCTCGGCCTTCGTGGATTTTGGTCCGATCAGCATGCCATAGCCACCAGAGCCCTGGGCTTCTTTCACCACCAACTCGGGCAGATTGGCAAGCACATAGCTCAGATCGGATGGTTTACGGCACTGCCAAGTCGGTACATTATGCAGGATCGGTTTTTCACCCAGATAAAAATCAATCATCTCCGGCACGAAGGGATAAACCGACTTGTCATCGGCGACACCGGTGCCCGGTGCATTGGCAAGAATCACATTGCCCGCCCGATAAGCCGACATCAATCCCGGCACCCCCAGCATACTGTCAGGCCGGAATGCCAGCGGATCAATGAACGGATCATCGAGCCTGCGATAGATCACATCAACACGCTGACGGCCAGCCACACCGATCATATAGACCCTGCCATCATCCACAAACAGGTCGCCACCGCCCACCAGCGGCACATCCATCTCGCGGGCCAAAAAAGCATGCTCAAAATAAGCACTGTTAAAGCGCCCCGGTGTCAGCACCACGATAAAGGGCTGCTCGACCTGCGCAGCTTCGATCAGGGTTTGCTTGAGCATCGCCGGATACTGCTCAATGCCCAGAATCTTGTTGCTGGCAAACAGCTCAGGCATCAGTTGCTGGCTGATCGCCCGGCCTTCCATCATGTAGGAAACACCCGACGGTGTACGCAGATTATCCTCCAGCACATAGTACTGACCGTCGCCGCTACGCACGAGATCAATACCGCTGATGTGGGCATAGATGCGTCCCGGCAGATTGACATTCAGCATGGACGGCTGAAAACAGTCATTGGCAAAGATCTGCTCTGCCGGAATGATGCCAGCACGGATGATGTCCTGCTTGTGATAAATATCGTGCAAAAAGGCATTCAGCGCCCGAATGCGCTGGGCGCAGCCCGCCTCCAGAATCCGCCACTCGCGTAAAGCCAGAATGCGCGGAATGATATCGAACGGGATCACTCGCTCGGTATTACAGGCATCACTATAGACCGTAAAGGTAATGCCTTTCTTATAAAACCATTCTGTTGCATCTGCATTAAGCGCAATCACCTGCTCAGGCTGCTGCTCTGCGAGCCAAGCCGCCACCTCCTGATAGATGGGCCGGACCACACCGGTAGGCGTGCACATTTCATTATAAAAAGCGGATATCGTCCCTTGTGCTGTCGCGTCGCCCGGGATGGGTCCTGCACAGGGATGCTTGAACATACGCGTGTCTAGCGTGTCGTTAACGCTTAAAAAAGGAGAGCTTCCCATCATGATGATGCCTCTTGACTATCCGCGCTACAACGTCGCTGGGTTAGGTGTTGCTTGCAACGTCACCGATCAACACATAAGCCATGTTGTCTCATCAGAATCATGCAAACTCAGTACCAGTCCACGCTTTTGCTGAGTCAGAACGTATCGGGCTGATGCAGTTCGCTCATTTTACAACCATCATAAACTCAACGATGGTACACTTCAAATTCCGTTTTGAGCGAGATCCATCCCTGTTATAACGCATCATGAGCCGATCAACCGGATAAAAAGCTTAATTTTACAAACAGCTAAAGATTCACCCCCATCACACCTACAAAAACACCACGTGTCTTCATATTTCAATGCAGTTGTCCATCATGATCAGCCATGATCAGTGCCTTGACTGCACCGAATGATCAACCCGCAGATCGGGCCTGAGCACTCCTCGCGCACGCCAATACATATCTTTCATGCACCAATAGATCGCCATAGTCAGGGTCATATGCACAAATAAGACACACCACCCTAACTTCTCTGCAATTTTTGCCACAAAAAAGGGAGCGTTCGCTCCCTTTTGTTGCACCAGTATGGGACCAGTCTATGCCACGACCGGATTGCCCAGCGCTTTTATTGTACCGTCTCAAGCGGAACCCACTTGCCGCCTTCGACCTTGTACAGCGTGATCGACGCTTTCGCCAGATCGCCTTTGCCATCAAAGCCGATGGTCGTCGTCACACCCGGATAGTTGGTGGTCTTCATGGCCGCCAGATAAACCTTGGGATCAATCGAATTGGCGCGCTTCATCGCATCCGCCATGACCATCACGGCGTCGTAGTTATAGGCACCGTAGAGCTGGATCGGACCGTATTTGGCTTCAAAGCGCTTCTGGAACTCAGGGCCTTTAGGCATCTGGGCCAGTGGCGCGCCAGGCAGACTGGCGATCGTACCCTCTGCACTCTTGTCTGCCAGCTTGAGGAACTCAGGCGTATAGATGCCGTCGGCACCCATGAACTGAGCATTCAGACCGAGGTTGCGGACCTGCTGCGCCATCGCAGCGCCCTGCCCATCCATTCCGGCAAAGAAGATGACATCCGGATTATTGCCCTTGATGCGGGTCAAAATGGCATTAAAGTCGGTTTCTTTGTCGGTGGTGTATTCATGCGCGACGATATTGCCATGATCGCCTTTGACCGATTTTTCAAACTCAGCCGCAAGGCCCGCACCATAGGCCGTCTTGTCATCGATCACCGCGATACGCTGGGCTTTGAGCTTGTCTACCGCATAGGCACCCAGTGCATGTCCCTGCTGGACGTCGTTGGCCATCACGCGGAAGGCATTGGCGAAGCCCTGCTGGGTATAGGTCGGATTGGTCGCTGACGGGCTGATCTGCACGATCCCGTTCTGGTTATACAGACGCGAAGCTGGCAGCGTGGTGGATGAGTTCAGATGGCCAATCACGCCGACCACCTTGTCATCGACCAGTTGCTGGGCGACGGTGGTTGCGACACGCGCATCCGCCTGATCGTCCACGGCATCCAGCGTAAAGTGGGCTTTTTTTCCGCCGATCACGATATGCTCGGCATTCAGGTCATCGACCGCGAGTTGCGCGCCGTTTTGTGCGTCTTTACCCAAGTGGGCCTGTGCACCAGTCAGCGGTGCAGAGTGACCGATCTTGACCTCGACTTCATCGCTGGCAAGGCCATTGGCGCCTTTTTTGCCGCAGCCA
>JASLEL010000330.1 GCA_030151145.1 Aquirhabdus sp.
GTCGGCGCAGTTGGGGCGTGTGGCGCAGTGGCTGTCTTTCTCGGCCAATGAGATCACCCACAGCGCGACGCTGGTGCGGGCGTACTGGCGTAAGAAATCGCTGGATGAGCGTACCGATATCGATATCGTCAAGGCCACCAATCGCACCTATGAGGTGCTGCGCATCCTGAATGATCACCTCGAGAATCGGGAGTGGCTGGAGTTGGGTCGTCCGACCATCGCGGATGTGGCGTGCTTTCCCTATATCTCGTTCCTGCCGGACTGGAACTTTGATATGAGCGATTACCCTGCGGTGGTGGCGTGGGTCAAGCGCATACAGGCGCTGGAGGGGTATATTCCGATTGTGTAGATATGTAGTATGAAATGTAGTAAAGTTGGATCAATCATGAAAGCAGTATCGGTGTGATTCCGATGCTGCTTTTTTTACGGAATAAATCAGGAAATACCGCTTTGAAATCGTTCGGGCTCAGGAAGGCCTCATCATATGCATACTGATCAGCTTGGCAGACTCTCACATTGCCAGCAACTCTCCCACCTCCTTCACTCCATCAGCCGATCAAGCATAAACAATAAGAGAGCCTCGCCATGCCATTTGAAACACCCGTGATCAATTTTGGCCGGATCGCCATGTTTACGATTTTGTTCTTATGCAGTGTATTGCTCGTCGCTTGTAGCAACTCCCTGAACGATGCCGAAAAATTCAATCAATCCCCACCCTCTCTGTATGATGTCAACACTGCAGACGAGATCCCAGCGTCTCAGCAGTGGATGATCCCTCCAGAGATACTCCAGCAGCATGACGCTATCAAAATAGACCCCAAGACCATGGATGCCACTAAGCTGTTTGGGGACGACAGTTGGCTATCGCCCGAAATCAATTATAGCAAACCATCCGGTCAGCTATTTATTTACATTGATTACGCCGGTAAAGAAGAAAATGGCAACGGTGATTCAGAAATTTACAGTATCCCCATTTGCATGCCGCCAGGACCACCCTCCTCATGCTCAATCACATATGCGGATGTGAACACTTTGTCTTCAAACAAAGTCTGGCCTTATGCGGCAACTGAACTCGATGACCTGAACCGCACTATCTATGCAACCAATCACACAGATCATACCTCAACTTTCTATGGTCATAGCCTGAACCAGTATTATCATGTGGATGGGCCTCAATCGCTCTCCATCTTGCTCAATACTTTTATACAGCCGCATCATCATCTGAACTGGTTGCGCGTGAGTATTAACAACAGACCTATCACACTTAAAAAACTCAGTTTCTTTCTAACCACTAAATATCTGCACGTCTTCCAATGGCTGTTATTGCTATTACCGCTTCTGATCATTTATGACTATCGCAAAGCAGGCGGCTTTGAAAATTCGCGTGCATTGATCACAGGTGGTCTGCTTACGTTATTAGGCACGCTCAATGCCCTCATCTGGGACATTAATTATATGGTGATTTCCTGCCTGCTCATTGCACTGTCAGGGGTCTATTATATCTTTGCCAATCATGTGTATAAAATCACCTATGGCCTCGGCTATCTGACCATGCTGGTTTTTGCATACCAGTACTATGGTGGGTTCAATACCCACACCCTTACTCAGCTCGGCTTACCAACTCTGATCGGTATAGGGATCTATTTAAAAGAACCGGATTAAACCCGTCTCACCAGAAATACAAAAAACCGCCTGATTCAGGCGGTTTCTTAATTCACGTCAAAGTAAATCATTCCCATTCAATGGTCGCTGGCGGCTTGCTCGACACGTCATACACCACACGTGACACTTCCTTGATCTCATTCATGATGCGGTTACTCACCACCTCCACCAGATCATAGGGCAGATGGGCAAAGCGCGCCGTCATGAAGTCAATGGTCTCAACCGCACGCAGCGCGATCACCCACGCATAGCGACGGGCATCGCCCACCACACCCACCGACTTGATCGGCTGAAACACTGCGAAAGCCTGCGCCGTCTTGTCATACCAGCCGCTCTTGCGCAGCTCCTCAATGAAGATCGCATCGGCACGACGCAGGATATCGGCGTACTCTTGCTTCACTTCACCCAAGATACGCACGCCCAGACCCGGACCCGGGAACGGATGACGATAAATCATGGCATGCGGCAGACCCAAGGTCGTACCCAGCTTGCGCACTTCATCTTTAAACAGATCACGCAGCGGCTCGACCAGCTCAAAGTCCAGATCATCCGGCAGACCACCGACATTGTGGTGCGACTTGATCACATGGGCTTTGCCCTGCTTGCTCGCCGCCGACTCGATCACATCGGGATAGATGGTGCCTTGGGCGAGGAACTTCACGCCTTCGAGTTTGCGGGCTTCTTCGGCGAAGACCTCGATGAAGACACGACCAATGATCTTGCGCTTGGCTTCAGGATCGGTCACACCGGCGAGCTGCGACAGGAAACGCTCTTGGGCATTGGCGCGGATCACCTTCATACCATGGTCACCGGCAAACATATGCATCACATCGTCGCCTTCGTTCAGACGCAAGAGACCATTATCCACAAACACACAGGTCAACTGATCGCCGATGGCACGATGCAGCAGTGCAGCTACTACGGAAGAATCCACACCACCAGATAGACCGAGCAGGACTTTTTCCTTGCCGATCTGGGCGCGCAACTGCTCGACACGCAGGTCGATGATGTGCTCAGGCGTCCACAGACCACGTGCACCACAGATATCGATCACGAAACGTTTGAGCAGCGCCTCACCCTGCTTGGTATGGGTCACTTCCGGGTGGAACTGCACACCGTAGAAATGGCGCGCATCATCGCTCATCGCCGCAATCGGGCAGCTACCGGTACTGGCCGTGACGCTGAAAGCAGGCGGCAGCGTCGTGACCTTGTCACCATGGCTCATCCACACGTCGAGTACGCCGGGGGTATCTTCGATGCCTTTGAACAAACTATCCGCCTCAGTGACATTCACTTCGGCATAGCCAAACTCATGCACAAGGCCATTTTCGACCGCACCGCCCAGCTGGGCCGCCATGGTCTGCATGCCGTAGCAGATGCCAAGTACAGGTACACCCAGCGTAAAGACCACATCCGGCGCACGCGGGCTCTCATCCGCAGTCACACTCTCTGGACCACCCGACAGGATGATGCCGTTGGGCTTGAAGGCGCGAATGGCGGCTTCGTCCAGATCATAGGCATACATCTCGGAGTACACACCGGCTTCGCGCACGCGACGGGCGATGAGCTGACTGTACTGGGAGCCGAAATCAAGAATCAGAATACGGTCTTGGGTAATCTCGCTTTGGGCGGATGATGCGGCGGGGGACGTGGATGCGGGATTGGACATGGCGATCGCTGTACGGGATGATTTAGAAGACGCGGTATTTTAGCAGCTTTATCACCAGACTGAAAATCTCTGTCCGCAGGTGCAGGCCCCCGCCCGCCACTTATCGCCCGAGGGTGCGTCTTCACAAAGCCACCCACGTATACATACACAATGTGTGCTACATTATGCGCATTCATCACGCAAAATGAACGTAGATTGGCACCTGCGCCCGATATTCAAAAAAAACTTAATGCAGATCCAATCTGATCGACGTGTCCCCTGATTGATTTGTAAATGTTTGAGTCCCGCTATGACCGCAGCTTTGCCCACGAACCCTGTCGCCAACGCCACCTCGCATGACAAGAAAGTTCCCCACGTACTCGTGATTCTGGATGGTTTCGGACATCGGGTCGAGGTCGAGGACAATGCCATCCTCGCCGCCCAGACCCCCAACCTCGACGCCATCAAGGCTCAGCATCCGCATGGCCTGATTTCAGGCTCCGGTGAAGACGTCGGCCTGCCGGACGGTCAGATGGGCAACTCCGAAGTCGGTCATATGAGTCTGGGCTCGGGTCGCGTGCTGTATCAGGACTTCACCCGCATCACCAAAGACATCCGTGACGGCGCGTTCTTCACCCATCCGGTGCTGACTGACGCGGTCGATGCCGCCAAAGCCAAGCACGCCGCTGTGCATGTGCTGGGCCTGCTATCGGACGGCGGCGTCCATTCGCACGAAGATCACCTGATCGCCATGTGTGAGCTGGCTTCCCAGCGCGGCGTGCCGGTCTATGTGCATGCCTTCCTCGACGGTCGTGATACCCCGCCGCGCAGTGCGGCCGCCAGCCTCGCCAAGATGCAGGCCAAACTTGACGCCCTGTCTACGCCTGCCGCGCCAGCCCGCATTGTCTCCCTCTGTGGTCGCTACTATGCCATGGACCGCGACGAGCGCTGGGAGCGCGTCGAGCAGGCCTATCGCCTGCTGACTGAGAGCATCGGCGTGCGCCATGCCGACAACGCACAGGCGGGTCTAGACCTCGCCTATGCTGCGGATGAAAACGACGAATTCGTTAAGCCCACCACCATTGGTGAGCTGATCCGCATTCAGGATCACGACAGCGTGGTCTTTATGAATTTCCGCGCGGACCGTGCGCGTGAGCTGACCCGTGCCTTTGTCGAGGATGACTTTGCTGGATTCACTCGCGCCGTGCGTCCGGCCTTAAGCCAGTTTGTCATGCTGACGCGCTACTCGGCCAAGATCCCGGCCCCCATCGCCTATCAGCCGATGGAGACCAACAATTCACTGGGCGAGTATCTGGCAGGCTTGGGCAAGACTCAACTGCGTATCAGCGAAACTGAAAAATACGCCCACGTGACCTTCTTCTTTAGCGGTGGCCGCGAAGAGCCCTATACCGGTGAAAACCGCATCCTGATCAAATCGCCCAATGTCGCGACCTATGACTTAAAGCCTGAAATGAGCGCCTTTGAAGTCACCGATGCGCTGGTGGCGGCGATTGATTCTGGTGAATACGATGTGCTGGTGGTCAACTTTGCCAATGGCGATATGGTCGGCCATACCGGCGTGTTTAGCGCTGCCGTCAAGGCCGTTGAGGCACTCGACACCTGCATCGGTCGTGTCTATGAAGCGGTCAACCGTATGCATGGGCACATGCTCATCACGGCCGACCACGGCAATGTCGAGCAGATGATGGATTACGACAGTGGTCAGGTGCATACCCAGCATACCACCGAACTGGTGCCGCTGATCTATGTCGGCCCTGAGCAGGTCAGTGTGCGTACGGGTGGCATTCTGGCGGATGTGGCACCGACCATCCTGTCTCTGATGCAATTGCCGATTCCAGCGGAGATGACCGGACACTCGCTGCTCGTACCCGTCCATACACCTGCCGCCACCTGAGCGATCAGGCGGCGCTCTTGACGCAAGCCCTCTTGACGGGGGCTTGAGCATTGCGCAATATCCAAGGGATGCAAAGAACAACAGTTGGTTAAAATTCGGGGCGTTCTGGTCCAGACCCATAGATCGCCCGTAGACGAGACTGATTCATGACGCTGTTTGCCGTATCGCTCAATCCGCATGACACGCCCTATCCGGGCAACGCATCGCTATCGCATGGCAATCCGGCCCATTCCTTACGCAAGCGCACCCCCATGCCGCTCCTGGCCTATCTCATGCATCGGCTTGCGCTGGTGTGTGCCGGCCTGAGTGTCATCTCCCTGCTTTTCACCCACATCGTCTACGCTGCGGACAGTAAAGCGGATGATGCGAGCAACGCCGTCACCGACCAGACCCTGCCGATTGAGGCCATGCGTCGCTTCGTCGATGTCTATGAGAAAGTGCGGCAAAACTATGTGGATCGCGTCAGTGACGACACGTTATTTGACAATGCCTTAAGCGGTCTCCTAAACCGGCTCGACCCCTACTCCGACTATCTCGACGCCAAGACCTATAATGCACTGGTGGATTTCACCGATGGTGAGGTCGGTCAGACGGGGCTCACCATCGCCCCGGTTGCGGACAGCGACATCGATAAGAACAATGATAAAAACGGAGACACCACAACGCCGACCGGCAACCCGAGTGCCGCCCAGTGGCAGGTCACGGATGTGCCACGCGGCTCACCTGCGGCTAAAGCAGGCGTGCAGGTGGGCGATCTCTTGCTTAAGATCGACGGCAAAAGCGTCAAGGCCATGAGTCAGAACGACATCGACCAGATGCTGCGCGGCGCACGCAACAGCATGGTTAAACTGACGGTCATGCAGCCCATGCACCATCCACGCGATGTGCGTATCCTGCTGGCGATCCCCGAAGACAACGCGGTCAAAGCCATCACCCTGCCCAATGGCATCGTCGTCCTGCAGATCCGCGCCTTCCAGACCCAGACCGGCGAGCAGATCACGGATACGCTCGATCCCCTGTACAAAGCAGGCAAGCTGCGCGCCGTCGTGCTCGATCTACGGGATAATCCGGGCGGCCTGCTCACCGCCGCGATTGAGGTCGCCAATTATTTCCTCAATGATGGCCTGATCGTCTACACCCAAGGCCGCGGCGAGCCAGAGAAATACTATCGTGCAGTGAGCGCCGAGCGTTATCCACACATCCCGGTCTCGATCCTGATCAACCATTACTCGGCTTCAGCCGCTGAAGTGCTAACCGGTGCGCTGCAAGACCATCAGCGTGCCAGCACCTATGGCGTGATCAGCTATGGCAAAGGCTCCATCCAGAAAATCTGGCCCATCGGACAAGGCCGTGCCATCAAGATGACCGTCTCGCGCTACTACACCCCGAGCGGCCGCATGATCGAAGGTACGGGTATCACACCGGATGTCACGCTGCCTGAAGCCGAATACAAACCGCCCAAGAGCAGTAGCAGTAGCATTGATGCCAACGATACGGCTTTGCTGAAAGTGATCGACAGTGTCGCCAGCAAACTGCCGAAACCGATTGCCATTGCCCCGCCAACCGGCAGTCTGATCGGTCGGGCTCATGGCACGATTGATCCTGCTGCGGGTAGCACGGCCAATGCCACCGCCGTCACACCCGCAGAACAGCGCCCGACAGGGGACAAAGGCCGGGCATCTGACAACAAATCAGGCCGCGCCGTCGCAAAAACCCCGAGCGGCAGCACTGAAGATGTCGACTAAGCTGGCGGTGTGACAACAGCCTGCTGCCTTTGCAAGCACATGTCGCTGTACGATAGACCCAACATCTCCAAGCCTGATTTTGCCTAGCCTTCTTTGCCTAGCCTGATGCCCACAGTCCTGAAGGCCGATGTCAGGTTTCACCATCCGCAATTTCTCCTGATCACAAAAAACTCGCCACATGGGCGAGTCAATGTCTTGGAACGTAAGATCAGGTGCCGCAAGGCTACGGCTTACTCCACATCGTCGTCATCTTTATCCAGATCGGTGCCCAGACCCAGTTTTTTGAGTCGATAGCGTAGAGAGCGGAACGACATGCCGAGCTTCTTGGCTGCTGCAGTCCGGTTCCAGAGACTGGCATCCAGCGCTTCCTGAATGATCTGGCGCTCAATATCCTGCAAATAGACCTCAAGCCCCTCAGCAGGCAGGCTCTTGAGCGAAGGAACCGTGGTGATGGCAGGAGACTCCATGACCCGCGACAGGACCGGGAAATCATCAAAACTACGCTCATGACCATCGTGTTTGCGCTCACGACTCACCTCAAATCCATGCGCGGCCAGCATCAGTTGCAGATGCTCCGGCAGAATCACGCCGTCCTCACACAGCGTGAGGGCGCGTTCTAGCGTGTTCTGCAATTCGCGCACATTACCCGGGAAGGGATAGCCCAACAACTGCTGCTCGGCCGCCTTGGACAGTTTGGGTGGATGAATGCCCCAATCCTGACACAGACGCTTGAGGAAGGTATCTGCAAGTAGCAAGATATCATCGCCACGATCCCGTAGCGGCGGCACCTGCACCTCGATCACATTGATGCGGTAAAACAGATCCTGCCGGAAGCCACCGGCATTGACCTGTGCTTGCAGATTCTTGTGTGTGGCGCTCAAGAGGCGGATATCGACCGGAATCTCGGCTTGGGTGCCGATGGGGCGGACTTTCTTTTCCTGAATGGCGCGCAGGAGTTTGACCTGCATGGCGATCGGCAGATCGGCCACTTCGTCCAGAAACAGCGTGCCGCCATGTGCCGACTGAAACAGACCCTGCTTGTCTTCGGTGGCACCGGTAAAGCTGCCTTTCTTGTGACCAAAGAACTCGCTCTCCATCAGCTCAGCCGGGATCGCGCCACAGTTGACGGGAATAAACGGCCCGCTGCTGCGCGGACCCAAAAGGTGAATCAGACGAGCGACGACTTCTTTACCCGTACCCGACTCGCCGCTGATATGGACAGGTGCCTGCGACCGGGCCAGCTTGCTCAAGGTCGTCCGCAGGGCTTTAATCACCAGCGACTGACCGATCAGCAGGCTCTCACTGAACTGGACATCACCTTTGGCAACCGGCGACGGCGCATTGACCTGCAGGGCACGCTCAACCAGCATGCGCAGGCGCTCAAGCTCGACAGGTTTACTGACAAAGTCAAATGCGCCTTTCTTTAAGGCATCAATCGCAATATCCATGCTGCCATAGGCTGTGATTACCGCGACCGGCATTTCGGGATAGAGTCTTGCGACATCGCTGACCAGCGTCAGACCACTACCATCGGGCAGATTGAGATCCGTCAGGCAAAAATCAAACCGCTGACGCTTGAGCCAGCGCTCTGCGTCTTTCAGGGTACTTGCGGTTTCAGTATCAATGCCCATCCGCAGCAAGGTCAGCCGCATCAGGGTCAGTAGATCTTCCTCATCGTCAACGATCAGGGCTAAGGGTCGTGCCACGACAGATTCCTTTCTTTAACTCTTTTATGAAGTCTCTTAACAATGCGCTTAAGAACGATCCGGTATCCGGCATCAATAATGCCTGTCCCGTGCCCTGTCATCACATCGCCCGACGGATATCCCAGGCACAGTCGGCACTATGGACAGGAAATCGTTTTAACATGGAAATGCTATGCATTTCATTTTCCAGATGCAATCAATTTTTCACGATCCATACCAGATTCACGCTAGGCGCTGCTGTGATTTTGCTATAATGAAGCGTTTTTGGGCATATTGCCACGGATAACGGTCTTTTGAGCCCCCGATCCTTTGATCATGCGGGCTTCCGTATCCATGTACGCCTTGTCATCGCATGATCTGGCGTCTACCCTACTGGACGATTTTTCCGCACTTTTTTGGATTCCGCTTGCGCATGACCGAGGCACTCCCCCCAAGCCTGCACCTTGATCCCACCCACCTGTCGGTGC
>JASLEL010000376.1 GCA_030151145.1 Aquirhabdus sp.
GCGGCCATTTTCATCGAGGACGACATGTTTTTTCATGCCTCCCACGGTAAACAGAGTGACGTTGACCAAGACATGCAGAATCGTTTCTGATCACCCCGCGATCAGATATCAGGCTAGACACCTGCAGATCCACACCAAAGACTCGCAACGGCGGGTCTTTTTGATTGGGCGATCATCTTCAGCACGCCTTATTCATGATGCCCGCCTTATCCCGTCCAGACTGATCTAGATGGCAAAAAACCGTCATATTCGTGACCGCATCTACACTTTATCTGACCAAATCTACGCTTTGTCGGCTAGTAGGCAAGCCCACCTGATCATGACCATGCAGAGCGATCTAAACGTACGATTTATCTATAAAAATGCGCACGCCTCCCCCTCTTTGAACCTCTTGACAAGCCCGGCTGGCTTCATTGAAAATCAGAATTGCGTGTTATTTATTCAAATGGTTTATCACCGTATTTATGCGTATACCTTGGAATAATACAGCAGCTTATTCATGCATATAATATCTGAGATAAACCTGCCATCATCGACTTCAAATATACTGTTCACCACGACGGATACACCGGATCAAGCCTAGCCGGATCAAGCCTAGCCAGATCAACGTATCACTGCTTATTTACCGGAAAAGCCGCAGATCATACGGCTAACATAAACACGTAGTAGAGTTTCACAAGAAATTGCATCGAAATTGCATCAGAAAATCAGCTGTACACCGATCTCTATAACCGCAATTTAATTTTTTTAAATGATTACAGAAGGATATTAAAAAGTGTCGAAAGATCGATATTTATCCGCCCACAGGCATTTCATCACCACATGCCTGATTGGGGGGCTTGCCGGCTGCGGGGGCGCCGGAACGACATCAACCAATGCACCGCAATCGGTTGCGGCATTCAGTGCCGCCAGTGCATCGTTCACACCAGGACAAGTGCTGAGTGCGCCGCAACTGGAAATGTCTGCAACGGCGCAGCAGTTGAATGATTATCTGTCAACACAGTCCTCGCCCAGCAATGGCGTACCGACCCAGGCCATGCTGCAGGCAGCCGGCACACCAGTCTGTGGGGTCAATTCGTACTACGTGCCATTCACCACCCAAGATGATAACGGTGCAAATGTAACGGTCTCTGAAGCGGTGATGCTGCCTACAGGGACCGATCCGCTATGTACAGGACCACGTCCGATACTGCTTCTGGCGCATGGCAGGCTGGCCTATGGCACGGGCTCCGATAGCTACAATATCGCCCAAATCGTCGACCCGCCCAATAGCACCCTGCAAAGCGGCAATTATGATTCGACCGGCGTCGGTACAGGGCTGGTCTATGCAGCGGGCAACAACCTGTCGCTGGGTCTGGCTCAGGAAGTGGTATCGATGTTTGTGGCGCAAGGCTATATCGTCATCGCGCCGAATTACGCCGGCTCCGACACCAACAATCTGACCAATCTGGTCAATCAGCATAATGCGGTATCTGGCGCTACGCCCTGGCCTGCACCATTTACAAAATACGACATCGGCTATAACGATGCCGCTTATGAGCGTCAAATGCTCGACGCACTGACCGCAGGTAAAGCATCATTCCCCGGCAGCTACTCAAGCAAGCTCTTTGTGGCGGGCTCCTCCTACGGCGGATATATCGCGATGGCCGCGCTCAAAGCACTGGATGCGGCAGGCACACCGGCCACGGCGGGCCTAGCCGTTGCTGGCAACTATACACCAGCGGCCATCAGTGATCTGGGTGTCGCTGGGATCACACCGGGTATCCCGTTTACGGGCCTGACACCTGCCTCGTATTGCGTCTATCAGACCACGCCGACGGCCACCTGTATTTCTACCAGCTTTCTCAGCTCGGTTGTATATACATCGGCGGGTAATGCCAATACCGCCACCAATCTCTTCCAGAATGGTCCTGTGACGCTAGAAGCCAGCACTGGCGACCCGCAGCGCGATCAGCTCATTCAGAACCAGCTGGATCTCTATGCCCCGAACTCTGCATCAAATCCGACCGGATATGCATCGATCGATCCCAAGTACTTCACCACCTCGGCATCCAACAGTTATGCCGTGAATAACTCTTATCGCTTTAGCTATCTGCGCGATGCGACCGCCAATCCCGACGGCGTATTCAACCCCTCAGGCAAGGCTAAACCTGCCCAGTCGCCTCAGGATCTGATCCGTCAAGCGCTGGTCAAAAACGACATGCGCAGCTATACGCCATCCATGCCTTTACTCCTGTGCGATGGTGGTCAGGATCTGGACCCGGCATATATCAATACCTTGATGCTGACCAGTGCCATCGTCAATTCTGGTAGCACGGTTCAAATCGCGCAACTCGATGCCGACCCCAACTCAAACAGTGATGGCGCTCAACTGGGTGCGCTCTTTGGCTATACAACCGCTGAGGTCAACAACAACACGACCAATATCAATAATATCGTCTCGGCGTATCTCACCAATGTGCCAAACAGTTACGGTAGCTTCGGACTGAGCGGCTACGGCAGTGTCGGTCTGTCCCCACAGGTCAATGCGACCATGTCGACCGCCACCACCAATGCTCAGGCACTGTACAGCTCGCTTTTAAATCAGTATGGCCTGCAGAACTATCATGGCTACATGATCTTCCTGCCTTGCTTTGCGGCGGCACGCACGATGTTCAGTCAATACTGAGGATCGGGCATCATCAGTTGAACGATGACCAGCAGACGCTCATTTGCCCTGCGTTTTCGATAGAAGACGCAGGGTTTTATTTTTATGCGGGTGAAATAACTGGCAATCATGGCATACACGCCAACTCGTATAGGCAGGCGATCCATTTATCTTGAGACTATGACTTGAGGCCATGATTTGAGGCATCGCAGAAGCCCATGCCGCTCTGGTATGAATGAATAGAGATAGATTCTCAAAAGAATCGGCCGCTGCGATATCACGCGGGTCTTATTCTTTAGGACAACTCCACGTGACGTCGTACCAGACACGCACAGTTTTAGAGCCCAAACGACTTGCGGCATATTGGCTGTTCTTTAATTCATTGATCGCCCGCTGGTCGATTGCAGAATCACCAGAGCCTTGCTTGATCTGAATCGACTTCACCTTACCCGCATCATCCAGCAACACGCGCGCACGCACATGATAGCGCGTATGATCGGTGACACCGGCATTGGCGAGCATCTTCTGGATCAGTGACATGGCAAGCTCGGCCTCCATTTTGCGCTTTCTGCTCGAATGCTTCATCGATCTGTGATGAAGCACGACGCCCCGTTTTATCTGAAATGTGCCATGAACCCTGTGCGATTAAAACAGAGACACCCACCATCACGGTCGATGACTCAGGGCAATCCGCTGGTTTTTTTCTGATGATCATCAGGTGATGATAGCGGGTTTACTTTGATATTCAATCACAGTTACCCGCCCCGTCCTCAAATCGACAGTCACCACCAGGAGATTTGATTCAGAAATGAAAAAACCCGCACGAGGCGGGCTTTTAGGGACTCATATGAACCTTGCATAAAGGCCATATGACATCAAATATATGGTGGCTATGGCGAGACTCGAACTTGCGACCCCAGCATTATGAGTGCTGTGCTCTAACCAACTGAGCTACATAGCCAAACGAACTTTAAGGCGCTGAATGCAACCTCAACTTCGGAGGACGGCATTATGCCGAGGCTACCCACCCACGTCAAGCCCAAATGGGCCAAAACATCAGCAGGCGATCATCTTCTTTATGAGACTGATCAGTAAAAAGGCAAAGCGGGCCTGTAAGCCGGGTTCTGTCGAGGACGGCCATTCCTCTAGGCGTACCGTCACCAGTACGCTCAAGCAACCTACCCGAATCCGACGCGGGCCACGCCATGAATTCCTATTTGGTCTTGCTTCAAGTGGG
>JASLEL010000007.1 GCA_030151145.1 Aquirhabdus sp.
GGTGTGTGCTTGATGACCTGCAGATCAGGTCTGTTTTTATGTCAGAATTATGCAAGGTTAGCATGCTTTGCCGCTGTGGCAAGACATCATTGAACCTCCACATCAATCAAGCAAGACGTGAAGCCGCGCTCATCGAACCAGCAGACTCCCTCCTGCACAGGAATCAGGACTAAGGTGTAGTGTCCGGCTACCTCGGGAGACTGGATCTGCATCGGCACTCTCAAGGGGATTTGAGGGAGTACTTCTTCGGTATGCAGAGGTGTGCGTATACCATCATGAACTTGAATTTCAAGGTTTTTGCTTTGCCAATGATAAGATAGGTTGATGGGTAAATCTAAAAAATTTTTCCAGCTCTGCGTGGATAAGTTCAATAGCTCAACATCCAGTCTGAATTGCTCTGATCTGCCAATGGTCGTGATCGGCGTGAGTATGGTCATGATCCCTGTGGTGTCATTAACTGCGTGAACCGTCATATCATCAATCTGGTGGGTGGCGATACGCAGTGCCGGTGTCAGCAGTTGTGATGGTATGTTCGGGCTGTCTGGCTTACTGAATGTGATCGTGGATTCATAGGTCAGGAGTTCGCGATAGCCTTTTAAACCATATTGAGAGAGGGCGCAGACCATTTTGTAGGTGCCCTGCGGCAGATGATGGACCGGACATGCAATGTCGATACGGTAATGACCGGGATGCGCAAGCGTATGCCTTGATGTCCGGGCATTGTGGGTGGCATCCAGGACGAGCCGATCATGATGGTCAAACAAAGATGTGCGAATGCCCAGATGCTCAATGACTCCATTAGACCGTACATTTAGATGTAAGCGGAGCGCGTGATTGGTGATTTGGACTGGTGGGTTGCCGATACAGAAATAGAGTTCGGCTGGCTTATACAGACGATAACGTTTTGAGCTGCTTTTGTGGTTGTGCAGATCGGTACGATTGGCATACCAATCTTTGAGCGTCTGATAGAACTGCAGATCGATCAGGTTTATTTCCGTGAGTTTGGCATGCAGGGCGGGGGAAATCTCATGCACTGTAGGTCGACCTTTGGTGACGTTGAAACGTGGCATGGGAGCAATTTCGCGGATGTGCAGTAATCCTCGGACATCGTTGATAAACTGAGGCATATCTTCATAAAGCCCCCACAGATCATAGTGTGTGATGGCCATCAGTGCTTCCTGCAGCCGAATATCATCGGTCCGCAGGCGCGTACTGATGATATTTGAGAAATGTTCGATATAGGGGTTCTGGATATACCAGTCCAGCATCACATCATGATCTTCGCCATCGGAGGTGATGAAGCGGTGTGCCGCTTCCCATAGCCCAGGATATTGATCGGGCGTATGGTTGTTGACGACAAAAAATAACCATGAGATCGCTCGGTCAATTGGCTCGCGGATGCAGGTGATGTATTGGTAGTGGGGGGTGAGGCCTTTGCCGTCAAAAGCGACATGCGCAGAAATGATGGGGTAGAGACCGCCATACTTTTTGATCAGTGCCTGATGCATGCCGACCGAATTATCCGTCACGGCTCCCGTACCTAAATTTTCCCGAAACCAGGCATTCACCGCTTGACCAGCGGTTTTAGGGAGGTGGTCGAAAATAACTCGGCCATTAAACACGCGGTTTTTGCCTGTCCCGATCAATTGATTGCCTTCAAGTATGTCGTGGTGTGGAGTTTGTGGGAGACTATTCCTCTTTGTTTCAGACAGACCTTAATCACGTGATGGTCTCGTCTTGAGATGGTTAATGCGAAAAGCATGCCGAATGGAGGGTATATATCTTGGGTTGAGAGACTGTTGCTGCCTATAGCTGCTTAGAGTCCATATCGTGCAGATGTTTCCGTGTTGAACTCCGTATGGATAGGGTGTGGATATCGTGTTGCTCATGATCAGGTGGTTAAATATATGGTTGCCGGCGTCATTTTGATGTGGATATCGATTTATTGGTCGAGAACGCTTCTCATTGGATGGCATGATGGTCCAAAAGTGATGCAAGGCATCAGGAGCGCATGCTGAGAGATGGTGCAATCATGACAACATGACTGAGCTGGTTTCTTGTGGCATGAGCAGACCGGCGGTTTAGGTGAGCGTATCTTTTTCTTGTTTGTTAGATGCGGAGCGAGTCTCGCCTTCATGGCGACTTCCGGTTAGACTTGAATGCATGATTGTTTGATTAAATGCATTGGCCCATAGACTGTTATGACTGAAACACGTGTATTGACCGGGATTACCACCACCGGCACCCCTCATCTGGGCAATTATGTGGGCGCGATTCGCCCGGCCATTCTGGCAAGTCAGGACCCACAGGTCCGTTCTTACTATTTCATGGCGGACCTGCATGCCCTGATCAAGAGTCAGGACGCCGAGCGGGTCTACCAGTCGCGTCTTGAGATTGCCGCCACGTGGCTGGCGTTAGGTCTGGATACCAGTCGGGCGGTTTTTTACCGGCAGTCCGATGTGCCTGAGACGACCGAGCTGATGTGGATGTTGGCCTGTGTCTGCGACAAGGGTCGTATGAACCGTGCCCATGCCTACAAGGCTGCCGTGGCGGACAATCAGGCGGAGAGTCTGGATGATGATAAAGGCATCACCATGGGGCTCTTCTCCTATCCGGTGCTGATGGCTGCGGACATGCTGCTGTTCAATGCGCAGAAGGTGCCGGTCGGTCGCGATCAGATCCAGCATATCGAGATGGCGCGTGACATGGCGACACGCTTTAACTATCTCTACAAGGACGAGTTTTTTACTCTGCCTGAAGCCGTGGTCGATGAGACCACCGATGTGCTGGTGGGGCTGGACGGTCGCAAGATGTCGAAGAGCTATAACAACACCATCCCGCTGTTCTCAACCGAAAAAGAACTGCTCAAGCTGATCCGCAAGATCGTGACCAACTCCCTGGAGCCGGGACAGCCCAAAGACTGGAAGACCTGTTCGCTCTATCAAATCTATGCAGCGTTTGCCTCTGCTGACGAAGCGGCAGCGATGCGGGTGAAATATGAAGAGGGCATCGGCTGGGGAGCAGCCAAGAATGAGGTGTTTGAGCATCTGAATGCGATCTTGAGCGCACCTCGCGAGCGTTACATGCAACTTATGCAAGAGCCGGGTCATATCGAAGAGATTCTGCTGCAGGGTGCCGCACGCGCACGCGATGAGGCTACGCCATTTTTGGCCCGCTTACGCAAGGCTGTGGGGCTAGGGCGCTTCACGGGATGATTTTGCGACTGTCGTATGTCGGTGATCCGGCATGCGACGGCATGAGCAAGTAGATATGTGGCGTAGCTCTATGATGACGCGCTGCTCTACATGCGATGTGTCTCTGTATGCACCGGGCGCCTTGAGGAATCTGGCTTTCTCAATCTCATCTATTTGGTTTGATTGCACGATGGACTGTACAACGACCATGCGGCATTTGGTCGGTTTCATTAGA
The DNA here is from genome assembly GCA_030151145.1 of Aquirhabdus sp. Taxonomy (GTDB): domain Bacteria; phylum Pseudomonadota; class Gammaproteobacteria; order Pseudomonadales; family Moraxellaceae; genus Aquirhabdus. The sequence goes on from JASLEL010000007.1 coordinate 3,430, forward strand.
AATGTGAATGATTCTGACCAGATGATCTTACATATCGGTATGACATCTCCACACTTTCTGCGGATTATTTTGCGAACATGCCTGTGCTGGCATTGAGCACCGCGTGTTTATTGCCAAAAAAATTATTTGCATTTCATTTCAATATCACATCTTTGTGATGTTTTTCTGCTAAACCTATTGCGCGCTTTTTGCCTGTCCATGCCGCAGGTGTGGTCTGAGGCCTGAGCATGCGCGGTAATATGCAGACATACTGTGATCAACGGCTCTTTTTCGTCTTTTTTTTGCAATTCTCGAATTGCGTGTGAGTGAATCGGATTTTCTATGGCCATTGAACCCCCTGTTGACCATCAACCTACTCCTGCCTCTCCACAACCCGCAGGGGCGACCCCGCCACGCCGTTCAGGAATCTGGCGTCTGATCAAGTGGCTGGTCTTCCTGGCTATCGTGGTACTGGGGATCGGCTGGATCTGGCAGCATTTCCACGCAGCACCGGCTGGTGGTCAGGGCGGCGGTGGCAAGGGACAGGGGCGCCGCGGCGGCTTGGCACCCGGTCAGGTGATGCCGGTACAGGCGAGCAAGCTGGTGGCAGGTGATCTGAATATCTATGTGACGGCGCTGGGCAGTGTCGTGCCACTCAATGCCGTGACGGTGAATACCCGCGTCGGTGGTCAGCTGATGTCGGTCAACTTTGCCGAGGGGCAAGAGGTGCATCAGGGTGATGTGCTGCTGCAGATCGACCCGCGCCCTTATCAGGTGGTGCTGACGCAGAACGAAGGCCAACTGACCCGTGATCAGGCGCAGTTGCTCAGTGCCAAACAGGATCTGGCCCGTTATCAACAATTGGTCAAATCTGCGTCGATTTCGCAGCAACAATACGATCAGCAGGTCGCGCTGGTCCATCAGTATGAAGGGACTGTGAAGTCTGATCAGGGTCTGGTCGATAGTGCCAAGCTGAATCTTGAGTATTGTAAGGTACTGGCTCCGGTCAGTGGGCGTCTGGGCCTGCGTCTGGTTGATCCGGGCAATATCGTACAGGCCAATGGCACGGGGATTGTGACCATCAATCAGTTCAAGCCGATCTATGTCAGCTACGCCATCCCTGAAGATCAGGTGCAAAGTGTCCTGAAACAGGTCCATGGTGGTCAGCGACTGCGGGTGGATGCATTTGACCGTGCGCAGCAGAATCTTTTGGCAACCGGCGAGCTCAGCAGTCTGGATAACAGCATCGATGCGACCACCGGTACGCTGAAAATGAAAGCCAAGTTTGGAAATGACAGCGAAAATCTGTATCCAAATCAGTTCGTCAATGTACGCATGCTGGTCGAAACCCAGCATAACACCACGCTGTTGCCGTCGGCGGCGATCCAGCGCGGTACTAAAGGCACTTTCGTCTATGTGGTGAATCCGGACAGTACCGTGACGGCAACGCCAGTCAAGCTCGGTGCGGTCGATGGTGACAATACCGGCGTGATCAGCGGTGTCAACGCGGGTGATCAGGTGGTATTTGACGGTGCTGACAAGCTTAAAGACGGTGCCAAAGTACGGGTGATCGATCCCAAGGCGCATGATGCAGGCAACGATGACGCAGCCAGCGCAGCATCTGCCAAGGGTGGCTGGAGTGGAAAGCATGGTGGCGGTCATCATCACCACGGCGGTGATCAGTCTCAAGCACCAGCAGCCTCGTAACGGAGGCCGGCCATGAATCCATCCCGTCCGTTTATTTTGCGACCGGTCGCAACGTCACTCCTGATGCTGGCGATCTTGCTGTCGGGTTTGGTTGCGTTCCGCTTCCTGCCGATTTCGGCACTGCCTGAGGTGGACTATCCCACCATTCAGGTGGTGACGCTGTATCCGGGCGCAAGCCCCGATGTCACGACGTCATCAATCACGGCACCGCTGGAGCGTCAGTTCGGCCAGATGCCGGGGCTGAACCAGATGTCGTCGACCAGCTCTGGCGGCGCATCGGTCATTACGCTGCAGTTTGACTTATCTTTAAGCCTCGATATCGCCGAGCAGGAAGTACAGGCCGCGATCAATGCGGGCGGCAATCTCTTGCCGACCGATCTGCCGATGCCGCCGATCTACAGCAAGGTCAATCCGGCTGATACACCGGTCATGAGCATCGCGATCTCCTCAAGCACCATGGCATTGCCGCAGGTCGAAGACATGGTCGATACGCGTCTGGCGCAGAAGATCTCGCAGGTATCGGGCGTGGGTCTGGTCAGTCTGTCGGGCGGACAACGTCCTGCCGTGCGCATTCAGGCCAATCCAACGGCACTGGCGTCTTATGGTCTGAACATCGACGATGTGCGTACCGCGATCGGCAATGCCAACACCAATGCGCCTAAAGGCAGCTTTGACGGGGCGATGCGTGCCTCGACACTGGATGCCAATGACCAGTTGAAGTCTGCCGACGAGTACAAAAATCTGGTGCTGGCCTATCGCAATGGTGCGCCGATTCGACTGTCGGATGTGGCGGATACCATCGATGGTGCCGAAAACACCCATCTGGCAGCGTGGGCCAACAAGACCCCAGCCATCATCCTCAATATCCAGCGCCAGCCCGGTGCCAATGTGATCGAGGTGGTGAACAACATAAAGGCACTCTTGCCACAGCTGCAGCAAAGCCTGCCGCAGGCGCTGAATGTACAGGTACTGACCGACCGCACAGACACGATCCGCGCTTCGGTGACGGATACTCAGTATGAGCTGATGCTGGCGGTGGGCCTCGTGGTGCTGGTGATTTTCCTGTTTCTGCGCAATCTGCCCGCGACCATCATCCCCAGTGTGGCGGTACCGCTGTCTCTGGTCGGGACCTTTGGCATCATGTATATGACCGGTTTCTCGATCAATAACCTGACGCTGATGGCGCTGACCATCGCGACCGGCTTTGTGGTCGATGATGCCATCGTGATGATTGAGAATATTGCCCGCTTCATCGAGGAGGGCGATAGTCCATTGGAGGCTGCGCTTAAGGGCTCCAAACAGATCGGCTTTACCATTATCTCGCTGACCATCTCGCTGATTGCGGTGCTGATTCCGTTGCTGTTTATGGCGGATGTGGTGGGCCGACTGTTCCGTGAGTTTGCCATTACACTTGCGGTCACGATTCTGATTTCGGCCTTCGTGTCACTGACCCTGACCCCGATGATGTGTGCCAAGCTGCTCAAGCATGTGCCTGAAGAAGAGCAGGGTAAGTTTTACCATGCCAGTGGGCGCGTCTTTGACCGCATCATTGCTTGGTACGGCAAGCTTTTGACCTGGGTCTTGGACCGTCAGATGCTGACTCTGCTGGTTGCGACCGCCACCGTGGTGATTACGGCACTGCTGTATATCGTGATCCCCAAGGGTTTCTTTCCGATTCAGGATACGGGGGTGATTCAGGGCATCACGCAGGCGACCCAGTCGATCTCCTTTCAGGGGATGGCGGAGCGTCAGCAGGCGCTGGCGGATGTGGTACTTAAAGACCCTGCAGTAGAGAGTTTGACTTCGTTTATCGGAGTAGACGGCACCAATACTTCGCTGAACAGCGGTCGTATGCTGATCAATCTCAAGCCGCACGGTACGCGGCCATCGGCATCGGACGTGATCCGCCGCCTTGAGCCAGAGTTGACCAAGGTGCCGGGCATTTCGCTCTATATGCAGCCGGTGCAAGATCTGACCATCGACGATCAGGTCAGCCGCACACAGTATCAGTTCACGCTACAGACACCGGATACGCAGGCGCTGGCAACTTGGGTGCCCAAGCTGGTAGATCGCTTGTCTAAAGAGACAAGCCTTGCCGATGTCACCAGTGACCAGCAGAACGAAGGGCTGCAGGCTTTCATCGACATTGATCGGGATGCGGCAGGACGCCTTGGGGTCACACCTGCGACCATTGATAGTGCGCTGTACAGTGCCTATGGTCAGCGTCTGGTCTCGACCATCTTTACCCAGTCTAACCAGTACCGTGTCGTGCTGGAGGTCAAGCCGGAATTTCAAAAAGGTCCGATCTCGCTGAACGATCTGTATGTCACCGCCAATACCTCAACGACTTCGACGACAGCCTCGACGTCGGGCAGTACCGGTGCTGCGACGACCACGACCAGTGTGGCGACGCGTCAGGTACCCCTGTCGACCTTT
>JASLEL010000045.1 GCA_030151145.1 Aquirhabdus sp.
AGCGGTGAATGATCCTTAAGGGCTTTGCCCGCGCTTAAAATCACGATCGGCTTACCCGTCACCGTCGGCAGGGCCAGCACTTCCCGCCCCGTAGGCTCAAAACTGGCTAACTCAGACTCCATGGTCGGCGTTGCTATGCCATGAAACAGCGTACGAAACCACCACGGATAGTTCTGCTCGGCACCCGCACCCGCAAACTGGCGCGGATGGACGGGATCGATCAACACCACACCCTGCACCTCATCCGGATAGCGGCGCAGGAAATACTGCATATATAGCCCACCGAGCGAATGCCCCACCAGCACATACGGCGGCTTGAGCCCCTGCCGGGCCAGTTGCGCCCGGAGCTCATCGACCACATGAGCCCCATCACGCGGTGTATCGACAGCGCTACTTTTGCCATACCCTGGACGATTGTAGGCATAAACACTGTGTGTCTGACCGATCACCGGATAGATTTTCGTCCACGCCGACATGGAGCCACCCAGCCCACTCTGAAACACCACCACCGGCTCTCCATGCTGCTGCTCAGCATACTCGATGCGATGCTGATCGATGACCTGCGTCTGTTTGTCCGGAAACGACGCACAGCCCACCATCAATGCCATACCCGTTGCAAGGACCAACCACCAACGACGGCTCATAGGACTCATGATCTTCATATCCTCGTCAGAACTATGGGTTGGGATCACGCTGCATCGCATCCCCATAAAACAAATCGGGCATCCCATGCAGTAGACCGACTGCTGTCAGTCTACCGCACGGAACACCCGATAAAACGAAGATAATCGCAGGCTTATTGTTTGGCTTGTGCAACCAGCACGGTGAACTGGTTATCCACAATCGCCGGCAAATAGACGCTATGGCTGGCGCTATCCAGAGCCATGGTCTTGGCGCCTTTGACAGTCGGGAGTTGCTCGACGACGCGATAATGATCCGTACGATCAGCACGGGCAACCGTCAGTTCACCGCCGCCGTTCGAGACAAAGACCAGACCCTTGGCTGCATCATAAGCCGCAGCATCAGGATGTTCGCCGATGGCAAAGCTGGCGAGCACACGATGCTTATTGGCATCGCTGACCACAGCCACATGGTTGCTGCAAGCAGAGATCAGACGGTGATGAGCCTCATCCAGCGCCATGCCAGACGGCTCTTCGCAGCCAGCCAGCTTCCAGCTCTTGACGACCGTATTGGTCTTAGCGTTGATCACGTTGATCTCGGCTTTGTCTTCGAGATGGAAATACACCAGCCCATGTCCGTCAGCCACGGCAAACTCAGGCTTGCCACCGGCAGCGATGGTCTTGGTGATGGCTTGTGTCTTAGTGTCGATCACATCGATGTTGTTGCTCTTGCCATTAAAGACATAGACCTGCTGCGAGGTTGGCTCAAACATGATGACGTCAGGACCCTGACCGGTGACCGGGATGGTCTTGACGGTTGCCAAGGTATTCAGATCAAATACCGTCACCGAATTGGCCTTGCCATTGCTGATAAAGCCCAGCTTGTGACCTTCATCAAGTGCAATCCCATGTACACCATGGGTATCGGGAATCGAGCCGACGATCTGATGCGTTTCCAGATTCATCACATCCACGCGCTCGGCACGCGACAGGAACAGACGACCACGAACGGGGTCAACGGTGAGGAAATCCCATTTGGTGGCATCACCCAGCGGGATACGGGTCGCAATCTGGTAAGGTGACGCAGCCGACACAGCTGTCTGTGCTACAGCAGAAGCGGGCTCAGCCTGAGCAGCACAGGCCAAAAACAGGGAAGACACGGCAAGGGATGCAAAAACGCGTTTCATCGGATCAAATCCTGATCAAGAAATAGGGGGATAGCCACGGCGGCAAGACCCACTCTCCCTCGACTGATCCATGCAAACGAGGTTCTGAGTTCATCCTGCCCTAGGTGGTGCCAAAGCTAGCAGCCCTCACTTAGGACAGACACAGGACAGCTCAATTAGAATTCAGCCAAAACTCAGGAAAAATAACGACGTAAACCCTTTAACAATAAATCCGGATCAATGCGAATGGGATTATCCACGTGCAGGAAGCTCTGGATCAGTCGGGCATCACCACCAGTCAGCACCACGACCCGCTCCGGGTCAGGCCGAATGAGCTTTTCGACCGCACCGACCAGTCCCAGCAGGATGCCATGATGCACGGCGTCTTGCGTGTTACGCCCGGGATCGAGATTATCAAATGCACCAGCAGACACCTGTACCCGACGGGTTCCTTGTGCTAGCGCCTCTCGCTGCAGGTAAAAACTCGGCAGGATGTAGCCACCGCGATGGGTCTCGTGATCCAAAAGATCCAAGGTGAGCGCCGTACCACAGCCAACGATACAGTAATGATCCCGTGAGCCCGACAGCGCCAGCACCTGCAGCCAGCGGTCTATCCCAAGCCGCTCAATCTGATCATAGCCCGTGATCAGGCCATGCAGGGTGGTCTGGACCTGCGCAAACTCAACCGGCACGGATAAAGGTGACAGCATCCGACGCACGCGCTGATTGCCCTCGGCATCCAGCACCGAAGAAATGCCGACAAAGGAAGGCGCATAGACGCGGAAGCGGTCGACGAGCCCCAAGAGCAGATCAGCTGGTGATTGCAGATGGAGCTCAGCGCCCGAAGACAGGATCTCCTCGCCCCGCGTCAGCCAGTATTTGAGTCGGGTGTTGCCGATGTCGAGCCAGAGCTTTTTATCTTGCGTGTGGTCTAGCATGCCGTCTCCTTACAACTCAACGCCATGTTCGGCAACAAATGCCACAAACTCATCTTCACTCATCACCGGGATATTCAGGCTCTCGGCTTTGGCAAGCTTACTGCCCGCTTTATCTCCGGCGACCACCGCACGGGTCTTGGCAGAGACGCTACCGCTGACCCGCGCACCCAACTCCTGCAGGATCATGGTCGCCTGCTCCCGGGTAAAACGCGTCAGCGCCCCGGTCAGCACCCAGCTCTCACCCGACAAGGGCTGGCGGGTACGCTTGGCGGGCGCGTCCCAGTGGATGCCTGCGGCGAGCAGACGCTCGATCACATGGCGGTTGTGCACCTCATGCAGGAAACGCTCGATCCATGCTGCGGATACCTCGCCGATATCTGGCGTACGCTTGAGGCTATCGACATCAGCCGCCATCAGCGCCTCTAAGGTCTGGAATTGCTCCGCAAGGCTGCGAGCCGTGGTCTCACCGACACCACGAATGCCTAACGCATAGATAAAGCGCGCCAGCGTGGTTTTTTTGCTGGTCTCGATGGCATCAAGCAGATTACGCACGGATTTTTCACCGAGCTTCTCCAGTTGCGCAAGCTCAGCTTCATGGTCTTTGAGATGGTAGAGATCCGCCACGTCATTGATAAAGCCTTGTCCCAGCAACACTTCCGTCCAGCGCTCGCCCAGCCCCTCGACATCCATGGCTTTGCGCGAGACAAAATGCCGGATCGCCTCGACCCGCTGCGCCGGGCAAAATAACCCGCCGGTACAGCGCGCCAGCGCTTCGTCTTCGGGCAAGATAACCGGGGAATCACATACGGGACAGTTGGTCGGCAGCACGACCTCTACCGAATCTACCGGACGAAACTCGGGCCAGACCCGCTCGACTTTCGGGATCACATCCCCCGTACGGTAGACACTGACCGTATCGCCAACCCGCACATCGAGGCGCTGGATCTCGCCCAGATTATGCAGGGTGACATTACTCACGGTGACACCACCGACAAAGACGGGCTTGAGCCGTGCCACCGGCGTCAGCGTCCCGGTACGCCCGACCTGCCAGTCGATCTGCTCAATCGTGGTTAAGGCGGCTTTAGCTGGGAATTTATAGGCCGTCGCCCAGCGTGGCTCGCGGCTAAGGAATCCCAACTGCTGCTGCTGACGCAGGGAATCAACCTTGATCACCATACCGTCGATCTCAACCCCCAAGTCTTCACGCCCAGCCTGAATGCCGTCATAGACCGCCTGCACGGCCTCTATCGAATCCACCACCTCCATACGCTCGGAGATCGAAAAGCCCAGGCTTTTTAGCCATAGCAAACTCCCCGACTGCGTCTCCTGCCCATGATCCGGTACGCTCTGGGCGATGCCATAAGCATAGAACGCCAAAGGGCGCGTGGCCGCGATGGCTGGATCGAGCTGGCGCACGCTACCGGCAGCGGCATTGCGTGGATTGACATAGGTCTTTAGGCCACGGGCCTCGGCATCACGGTTGAGCTTTAAGAATCCGCTCTTGGGCATCAGCACTTCACCGCGTATCTCGAGTTTGGCCGGGACAGGCGTACCATCCGACGACGTCAAAAGATGCGGCAGATTGCGCACGGTACGGATGGTATGGCTAATGTCCTCGCCTGTCTCGCCATCACCGCGCGTCACCGCCTGCATCAGTTGACCGTCCTGATAGTGCAGCGAGACCGCCAGACCATCGAGCTTCAGCTCCAGCTCATAGCGGATGTCCTGGCTGGGCAGGCGCTCGCGAATGCGCTGATCAAAGGCAATCAACTCATCATGGTCGAAGATATTACCCAAGGACAGCATCGGCACCTGATGCGTGACACTGCGAAACTCCGACAGCACCTTCCCCCCGACCTGATGACTGGGCGAATCCGACTGCACCAGCTCCGGATATTGTGCCTCCAGCGCATTCAGTCGTTGCGCCAGTTGATCATACTCACTGTCATCGATCGTCGGCATATCCATGACATAGTATGCATGCCCATGGTGGCGGATCAACGCGATCAGTTGCTGCATCTGGGCGATCACGGTGGCCTGATCAGGAGATATCGAAGACATGACGGGTTCCAATTACGGTGGCTTTTATATGGGCTTAAAACAGTGGCAAGAAGCGGCTAACTGCCTGCAGCATACCTTAAGAAATTATGAACAAAAAAGCACTCTATTCAGAGTGCTTTTTACGGATGCGCTAGGCGGAATGATCGCGGATCATCCCATCTGCCGTGTCAACGCCTGATCAGAGCTTGGCACCCGGACG
>JASLEL010000416.1 GCA_030151145.1 Aquirhabdus sp.
TTCATGGTTTCCTGCCGTGGCTGAGATCGTCAAAGACCCGAACAGCTATGGCGTACAGCTCAACAGCATCGCCAACCGGCCTCACTTCCGTACCGTCTCCCTGCCGGGACCAGTGGATATGGAAGAAGTCGTGCGCATCACGGGTCTGACCAGTAAAGAGATCTTTGAGCTGAACCCTGCCTTTCTGCAAGGCATGACCTCACCGTCGAGTCCCAATAAACTGCTGATCCCGACCAGTTTGCCATTTACGGTGGATAATCGCCTGAAGGGCATGCAGACCATCGATCTGAAGCGCTTCTCGAATACCGATAGCGGCTTTTTGGCGATGAATTCGCCCGCTACGCAGACGCTGACCGAGACGATTACCCGTTCCGGCGGTAGTGGCAAGACCACCAGTCTTTCGACTTCGCAGGCTGCCGCTGTGATGGCGGCTGGTAGTACGGTCTCATCAAGTGCATCGACCATTGCAAGTAATGTCACAGCAGCAGCCCCAACACCCGTGACCACACGTTCGGGCAGCATCACCGAAACGGTGACGGTACGTGGTAATCCAAAAATCCCGACTGGCGCTGATGCACTGGCAAGTATGGCTAATCAAGCCTCTGTGCCGACTCAGGCGCAAGTCCAGCAAGCTGTGGCTAACCTGAATATCAATCCGAACGTCTCTGTGCGTCCGATGGCATCATCGTCTGCACCTGTCACGACCGCCAGCGCGGCCCCAGTGACCACGACTTCGGATGCGACGACCATGACCATCACGCGGCGACCTGCAGATGCGGTGACGCAGCCGACTGCATCTACGGGTCTTGCTGCGACGACAGCCAGTCCAGTTACACCTGTGACGAGCGCAGCATCATCGGTATCCTCGGGTCTGGCCGCACTGGCGGCATCCTCTGCATCGACGACCAGTACGAACAATAGCAATGCAGCAAGCCCATCAACGACGACACTGACCGCATCGGCATTGCCATCAGCATCGCAGAATAATCCCGTGCTGACCCCGGCAGAGAAGAGTCAGGTGGTGAGCGAGATCAAAGCCATCGCCCCGGCCAACACGCCTGTCATTGATCCACTGGATGGCAAGATCCAACTGACCGCGATTCAGACCCAGCAGGCTGTCTTAGACAAAGAAGGCAATACCAAATCCTTAAGCTATGCGCAGCCATACCTGAAAGCGCCAACCAGTGCGGATATCAAGAATCACAAGCTGCTGCCTGCCGAGACGCGCGTGGTGGCGGATATTCCAGAGGTCAAACCCAAAGGCGTACGGACCATTTATACGGTGCGTGCCGGCGATACGCTGGGCAGCGTGGCGGCGCGTGCCGGGCTGAACTGGCGTGACATCGCCAAGTGGAACCAGATGGGCCCCAATGCCAATCTGATCACCGGTACACCGCTGTATCTGTACGGCGCCAAGAAGATGGAGGCCCCGCAGACCTCGTATGTCGTCCAAGCTGGCGATACGCTGACCGATGTGGCAGCGCAGTTTAACCTGACGCCTAGAGAGTTGGCTGAGCGTAACAATCTCAAGCCTACCAGCAATCTGATCACGGGTACCCGCCTAAGCCTGATCGAGACGGCGGACTCCAGTAGTAAAGCCAGTAAAGCAGACAGCAACGATAGCGGCAATAAAGCAGACAGCGATGACAATACGGCCGACTACACGGTCAAGCGTGGTGATACGCTCGCCAAAGTCGCGGCCCGTTACAGCGTCAGTATCGGCACGCTGGCTAAGTTGAACGGCATCCCCGTGACGACCTCGTTGCAGACGGGCGATACCTTGAGTGTGCCTGAGATCAAGGTGGCCGCAACTAAAAAGTCCAAGACGCGTGATGATGCTGATGACAGTGATAATCAGGCCAGCGACAGCAAGCCAGCCTTAAGTGACTATACCGTCAAGAGCGGTGAGACGCTGGCGCGAATCGCCGCCAAACATGGTTTGACGGTGGTGGCACTGGCGGATATGAACAATATTCCGGCCAATACCCGTATTCAGGCGGGCGATACCATCAGCGTGCCAGAGGACAAACACAGCAAGAAAAAAGGACGCTGATACGTGTCCTGCGGTCCATGGAAGGGTGATCGCCGCATGTTTTCCGCTTACAGCCGACGGGGAGCGCTGATTCCCCGTCGGTTTAATTTTTTCTGGCGATTGCTGCGCGGGTTGGGGCGTCAGCGATGGTATGCGCCGGGTCAGTCTGGGGTGCTGTCCTTGGGTGTGATCCTGTGCAGTATAGATCTGATGTCCGCGTCTGCCGTGGCAGCATCAGTTGATCCAACGCCTGTTTCATCGGCGCTCCATCATCACATCATCACCAGCGGCGCATTATCCCTCTACGGCGATGCGGCGCACTTGGGTGCAGATCATCTCCCTTATGCCAATCCGGCAGCGCCCAAAGGCGGCGAGTTCTCCACGCAGTTCCTCGGGACTTTTGACAGTTTTAATGCCTTGAATGATCAAGGGACTGCCGTCTATGGTACGGCCTATCTGTCCGATTCGCTCCTGACCGCATCGCTTGATGAGCCTGCGGTGAGCTATGGCTTGCTCGCCGATCAGATCACGCGGGATCCGGATGATCCGTCGTGGATCATCTTTCATCTCAATCCCAAAGCGTATTTCGCCAATCATGCGCCGGTTACGGCGGATGATGTGGTCTTTACCTTTGATACGATCTTAAAAGACAGCGCACCGGGTTTACGCAGTTATTATCACGCCATCCGGCATGTCACGGCGCTGGATACGCATACGGTGCGTTTTGATTTTGATGTGCCTAAAACGGCAACCAACGCGGTTTCAAAAACCGCCCTAAAAATGTCTTTCGCCGTCGGCCAGATGGCGATTTTGTCGCGCAAGGACTGGGCGGGGCGCGATTTTAAGGCAGTTTTGCGTACGCCGCCGCTGGGCAGTGGTCCATATCGGGTGGCATCGGTGGACTGGGGACGCAGTATCACGTATGTGCGCAATCCCGACTACTGGGCACGAGATCTGATGG
>JASLEL010000060.1 GCA_030151145.1 Aquirhabdus sp.
GGCATAGAGTTCCACTGTATACATCCTTCAAGCTTCCTCTCCCAAATAAGGAGAGTTTAGCGATGAGGGTGGCTCAGTTTTACTCCGCGTTTTTTACATCAACAGCGCGCCAAGTGGCTCACTTTTGCTCCGCCATTTACAGATGTTCTTTACTCCCCCAATTCAGGTGGTCAGATATGGTCAGCACGACCTGTCCATCCGAGTTTACAGAGACAAAGTCTATAACCTCTAAATTATCGACTGCCATAAATACCTCGAATAACTCTAAGTCCACGTAGATACCGTTAGCCCTATCAACAGTTTTTCTGTCTCAGACCATCTTTATTGCACCCTTACTTATAGAAGCTCCGCCATGAACTTCGCGCAAAACTTAAGAACCAGCCCACAGAAATAATGACCACAAGGGCAGAGATCACGCCAAAAAAAACAAAGAGATTTTCGTCCATTCACTATTTGACGCCATGTCTCCTGCCACAGCCCAACCAATACCATGCGCAGCAGAAGTCGCTACAATACACGCCACAATATGTTCAGGCTTAACATTTATTTTGTACCTCATAAAAATATAAAACACACCAAAAATCAGCGTGACTCCAAACATACAACCAGCAATTGCAAAACTCATTTATGTGCACCAACCATATAATTAATATATGAATTTACACCATAGATCGCGAGTGAAATAAGCCCTAGTACTTTTCATCATAACTCATTAAATTAACAATAAAAAAAGCCAGCCTCCTCACGGAAGCTGGCTTTCTTGATCCATCAGACCAGACGTCTTGGGGTCACTCGCCTTTCTTCGACCCTGTCAGACCGGCCTGCGCCAACAACGCACCAAAGGAACCAATCTTCTCTTCCTTCGGCTTCTCGTCACGACGATTGTCCTGACGTGGACGATCATTGCGCGGACGGTCGCCACCACGATCATTGCGATCCTGACGTGGACGGTCGCCCTGCGGACGCTCACCACGCTTCGCACCATCACGGCTACCTTCGCGGGCGCCATCACGCGCTCCCTCAGGCTTACGCGCTGGACGCTCACCCCGTGGCTGATCTGCACGCTCAGGTCGCTCACCACGCGCCGGACGCTCTGCACCACGTGCTGGACGCTCGGCAGGATTGAGACGCAGACTCAGGCTGATCCGCTTGCGATCACCATCGGTACCCATCACGCGCACAGTCACGATCTGACCGGGACGCACGAATTTATGCGGATCATCGACGAACTGATTCGACAGCTCGGAGATATGCACGAGGCCATCCTGATGCACGCCGACATCGACGAAGGCACCAAAGTTAGTCACGTTGGTCACGACGCCCTCTAAGACCATGCCTTCCACCAGATGATCGACCGCAGTCACATCATCACGGAATTTCACGGTCTTGAACTCTGGACGCGGATCACGACCGGGCTTCTCAAGCTCTTTGATCACATCCTGCACGGTCGGTAGACCGAACTGCTCATCGACCACCGACGATGGATCAAAGCCGTCAAAGGCTTCGCCCTTGCCCAGTACGTCATCCAAGGTGCGACCAATCGCAGCGAGAATGCGCTCGACCAGCGGATAGGCTTCCGGGTGGACCGCCGAAGCATCGAGTGGCTGACTGCCCTGCGGGATACGCAAGAAACCGGCGGCCTGCTCGAAGGTCTTGGTGCCGAGACGTGGGACTTTTTTCAGGTCATCACGGGTGGCAAACACGCCGTTCTCACGGCGATAGTCCACGATTTGCTGCGCGATATTTTTGTTCAGACCGGCGATGCGCGACAGCAGTGCTGGCGATGCGGTATTCACATCCACACCCACGGCGTTCACGCTGTCTTCGACCACGGCATCCAGACGACGCGCGAGCGATGGCTGATTGACGTCATGTTGATACTGACCGACGCCAATCGACTTTGGATCGATCTTGACCAGCTCAGCCAGCGGGTCCTGCAGACGGCGTGCGATCGATACGGCACCACGGATGGTGACGTCGAGCTCAGGCAGCTCAGCAGATGCCAGCTCACTTGCGGAGTAGACCGAGGCACCGGCTTCATTCACGACCACTTTGGTGAGGTTCAGGTCCGGATGAGCCTTGATCAGATCGGCGACCAGCGCATCGGTTTCGCGGCTGGCAGTACCGTTGCCGATAGCGACCAGTTCGACGCCATGCTCACGGCAGAGCTTCTCCAGCGTTGCCAGCGAGGCATCACGTTCGTTACGCGGGGCGTAAGGATAGATGACTTCATGCGCAACCACATCGCCCGAGGCATTGATCACGGCGAGCTTGACGCCGGTACGGATACCGGGGTCCATGCCCAGCACCACACGACCACCGGCAGGGGCCGACAGCAGCAGGTGACGCATGTTTTCGGCGAATACCGCGACGGCTTCGGCTTCGGCGACCAGACGCTTCTCGGTCAGCAGGGAGTGCTCGAAGTGCGGACGCAGTTTACCCAGCCACAGCAGCTCGGCAGCTTGTGCCAAGAGGCTCTGACGGTTGGCAGGTTCGACGCTGGACAGGCCGACGCGCTCTTTGATCGCTTCGACATGGGCTTCATTCGGACCGTCGACTTTCAGGGTCAGGACGTTTTCCTGACGACCGCGCAGCAGTGCCAGCAGACGATGAGAGGCGATCTTGGCGAGCGACTCTTGTGCTTCGAAGTAGTCGCGGAATTTCTTGCCGACTTCGCGCTTCTCTTCATTGGCGAGGCGGCTGACGATCTGCGCATCGGTGCCGAAGCGGCGACGCAGCGATTCCATCAGCTCAAGGTCGGTGGCCCAGATATCGATAATGATATGGCTGACCGCATCCAGTTGACTGTCGAGATCGGGATAGCTCTCATGGCTAAAGCCTGCAAGTGCCTCGGCAGGCTCGACAGTTTCGCTCAGGATGCGGGTGGCAATCGGCTCAAGTCCGGCATCGCGGGCCAGTTGGGCCTTGCTGGTGCGCTTGGGGCGATACGGCAGATAGAGATCTTCGAGCGCATTCTTGCTGTCGGCGTCGTTCAGACGCGTCAAGAGGGCGTCGGTCAGCTTGCCTTGGCTCTTGATCGACTCGATGATCTTGCTGCGACGCTCATCCAGCTCACGCAAGTACGTCACACGCAGTTCGACTTCGCGCAGCTGGCTGTCATCCAGACCATGCGCTTCTTTACGATAGCGCGCGATGAAGGGCACGGTTGCGCCGTCATCCAGCAGGGCTACCGCTGCAGCGACCTGCTCAGGGCGTACCTTTTGCTCTTCTGCCACCTGTGCGAACAGCTCGGCATCCGACTTCAGGCGCAGCTTGGGCGCCGCATCCACCGCCGTGGTCACGGTAACCGGTGCTACGGTTTTTTCGACGGTTGGGCTTTCTGCAGGCGTGCTCTCTACAGCAGTGCTTTCTGCAGGCGTGCCTGCTTCGGCTGGGGCAGTATCAGCGGCTGGCGTCACATCGGCTGGCGCAGCATCGGTGGACGTCGGCGCAGGCTCTGCTGCGCCCTCGCCCGGTGCAGCATCCACAACGGCCGAAGCCACAGCTTCAGGCGCCGCCGTAACATCGGCAGCGACGACAGGGGATGTCTCATCCGGGAGATTGACGTTTTCAGGGGTTTGGTCGGGCGCAGTCATACAGCGGTGTTCCGAAGGAAAATAAAAGGGGAGAGGCCTAGATTATACGGTGCTTGCCTGCAAGTGCCTACCCATGGCTGCACATAAAACAATCCAATTCATACATTACGATATAGACGCACGCGCTGTATGGATTTAGTATCTAACAATACTGAAACATTGAATTATTTACCTACAACACCCAATCTAGACACAAGGATCAATGTGTTTGCACACACGGACATGCAAAGCTCGTGCGTTATAGCACAGTCATAATGAACGCGGTGTGACACATCAGGGTAACATAAATACCCCTGCCGGTGCCCGATCCGGCAGATCCCATAACGAATCATTGAGGGAGAGCATTGATGAGTTTGGTAGTCCCTGCTGAAGAAAACCCAAAAAGCACCGCCAGCGGCGAGCGTATTCTGGTGGTGGATGACGACGCCCGCCTGCGTACCCTGCTGCAGCGGTTCCTTGAGGATAAAGGCTTTGTCGTGCGCACCGCCCATGATGGTCCACAGATGGATCGCCTCATGCAGCGCGAATTATTCTCCCTGATCGTGCTCGACTTTATGTTGCCGATCGAGGACGGGGTCAGCATCTGCCGCCGCCTGCGCGCCGCCAATGTCAATATCCCGATCATCATGCTCACCGCACGCGGCAGCGACTCCGACCGCATCGCCGGTCTTGAAGCCGGGGCCGACGACTACCTGCCCAAGCCCTTTAACCCCAATGAGCTGCTCGCCCGTATCCGCGCCGTACTGCGCCGTCAGGTCCGCGAGGTGCCCGGTGCACCGAGCCAGCACATGACCGTGATCAACTTCGGCTCATGGTCGCTCGACCTCTCGACGCGCTCACTGACGCGCAACGGCGAAGTCGTCACCCTCACCACCGGTGAGTTTGCGGTGCTCAAGGCGCTGGTACAGCATCCACGCGAGCCACTGACCCGTGACAAACTCATGAACCTCGCTCGAGGCCGCGAGTGGGGTGCCATGGAGCGCTCGATCGACGTGCAGGTATCACGTCTGCGCCGCCTGATCGAGGAGAACCCCGCCCAGTCGCGCTACATCCAGACCGTGTGGGGTGTGGGCTATGTGTTCGTGCCGGATGGTGCGTCCTGATGGCTGGCCTGATCAGGGCACATCTCAGACGTTGTCCATGACCTCCATCCTGCCTCTGGAGTCCATGTGAAACTCACCGCCAAGCGCAAGCGCACCCGGTCCGATGAGGATCTGCTTGACGACGACGATCTGCTCCCGGATCCGCGCGATGTGCCGGTCAGACAGCCGTGGCTGATCGTCCGTATTTGGCGCAGCATCATGCAGGGCTTTGCCAAACTCAAGCCCAACTCCACCGCGGTGCGTACCACCCTGCTCGTCTCGACCGTCGGCCTGTTTAGCCTGCTCATGTCGCTGGCGTTCTTCTGGCGCACACTCTATCTGCCCGAGATCCGCCAGCACGCGCACTATCTCGCCATTAACCTCGCCCTGATCCGCGAAGCCGAGCAGCAGGTGCTGATCGATCCCTTTGCCCTCGATATTCACGAGTGGCTCTTGGAGCGGGTCGGCGTCGAATACATCCGCGACCCCGGCGAGTTTCCACAAAAACAGACCAACCCGGTCGCCAACTTCTTTACCAGCGAGCTGTCCAAAGAGCTGTCGATTGAGCTCAAAGAACCCGTCGACGTCTACTTCGCCTTCAAGCCCGAGCCGCGCCTGTGGATTCATTTTCCGTCACTGGGCAATGTCTGGATTCGCGAGCCGCTGCTCTTCTACGCCCAGTATGATGCCGCCCTGATCGTCGGCTGGCTGCTGGGCATTCCGCTCATCACCTCGATCATCATTCTGGTGCTGGTGCGTCAGCTCAACCGCCCGCTGGCGGTCCTGCAGCAGGCCGCACGCCGCTACACCGCCTATGGCGAGACCGCGACCTTAAAGGTCAATACCGGACCGGTCGAGATCCGGCAGGTGAATGCCGCCTTTAACCACATGATCGCATCGCTTGAGCAGGCGGCCCGCGACCGCACCATCATGCTGGCGGGTATCTCGCACGACCTGCGCACGCCGCTCACCCGCATGCGCCTGACCGCCGAGCTGATGCCCGACGAAGATCTGCGCGAGGGCATGGTCTACGATATCGACGACATGGACAGCATCCTGTCGCAGTTCATCTCCTATATGCGCGACGGCTCGGACGAGACCGCCCAGCTCACCGACCTCAACCAGATCATTCAGGAAATCGTGGTGCAATACAAAGCCTCGCGCATCGACTACCAGCCGCAGGCGCTGCCGCTGATCCTGATGCGCCCGCTGTCGATCAAGCGCATGATCGTCAATGTCGTCAACAACGCCCTGCGCTACGGCAGCGAACCGATCTCGATCTGGCTGACCCTCCTGCCCCGTGAGCTGTACATCACCATCCGCGACTGCGGCGCGGGCATCCGGCCTGAAGATCTCTCCACCCTGACCGAACCCTTCGTGCGCGGCGAAAGCGCCCGTACTACCCAAGGCAGCGGCTTGGGCCTTGCCATCGTCAAGCGCATCGCCGGGCTCCATGGCGGCACAGTCCTGGTCAGCAATCACCCCGAGGGCGGTCTAGAGGTGCGCATCGCACTGCCCTATCAACCCCAGCCCATGGTCAGCTTTCACCCGCCCACGAACTGACCCGGCCTATCGCCATACGCCTGCGCAAGCGATCCCGCCTGCGCTCCCCTTGAAAAAAACCAATCCTTTGCGCACACTACGCGGGACCATAGACCAGCATCTCCCGCGTTGTCCGCAGCATAGCGGTCAATGACCGACCCGATTGCCGTCAAGGTCAGCACATCTGTAAAGCCATCCCATTCAGGCCGCGCCATCACTCAAGGATTCACCGCATCATGTCCTGCATCAAATTCAACATCTGTGCCCTGAATGGTAGCGCCGCATTCCGCGAATGCATGATGTTCTGTTATCACGGCATCGCATCGATGGGCTATGAGACCACCATCACCGACTATCTGATGCCGGATGCCATCAACATCGTCTTCGGCTCAGGTCCGGTACCGTGGACGGTGATGGCGGCACAAGCCAACCACATCATTATTTTTAACCTTGAGCAAGTCTCGCCCGAAGTACAGTGGTTTGACCTCACCTACTTCCGCCAGTTTTTAAATGCCCCGCTCTGGGACTATAACCAAAAAAACATCCGCATCTTAAGCCAAGCCGGCGTCCCCCAGATCAGCCATGTGCCACTCGGCTATGTGCCCGAAATGACCGTCGCCCCCATCGCACGCGCCTGGCTGGATCAGACACCTGAGCCTGAGGTCGTGCAGGACATCGACGTGCTGTTTTACGGCTCCATGAGCGGGCGCCGCCGCGAGACGCTGGATGCGCTCAAGGCGCGGGGCCTCAATGTCATGATCGGCGACACCGACCATCCCTGCATCGGCGAGTATCGCGACCAGCTCATTGCCCGCGCCAAAGTCGTGGTCAATATCCACTACTACGAGACCGTCGGTATCTTTGAAATCGTACGGGTCTCCTACCTGCTCGCCAACGGCAAAGCGGTCGTCTCCGAACTCTCCCCCCACACCGACATCGAGCCCGACATCAAGGAAGCCATCGTCACCGGGAGCCGCGCCGACCTGCCTGAGCTGTGCTGGCAACTGGTGCATGACGACACACGGCGGCAGCAGCTTGAGCGTCATGGTTTCGAGCTGTTTAGGCAGCGCAGCGCATCCGCCATCCTTGCGCCTGCCATTGACCACTACATAGAGAGCTTCGGGATCGATGCGGCACATGCCGACCTGACCCAGCCCCGCGCACGGTTGCCACTGCCCGCCGCACGCCCAAAGCTGCCGGATACGCTGAATATCGGCGCCGGTCCCAACTGGCGCTATGACGCCTGCAACGTCCATGCACGCGCCGACTTTGCACCGGATCTGACCCTCGATCTCAACCTGCCGTTTCCCTTTGAGCTTGCCATGACCTCATGGCGCTTTGGTCAGGTGGTCATTCCGCAAGGGCATTTTCACAAGATCACCGCCAAGAATGTCTTTCAGTCCTGCCCCAATCCCATCCAGATGCTGACCAACTGCCTGCATCTCTTGGCCGACGACGGCATGCTGGAGATCGAAGTCCCACATGACCTCTCCTATGGCGCGTGGACCGAGCCCGACACCCGCCGGACCTTCAATGAACAAAGCATGGGCAAACTGCTCGACCACTGGTGGCAATTCGGCTGGCTGACCCATCGTTTAGCCCTGATCAACACCCGCTTTATCGTGATCAATGACGTCGGCTTTAAAGCCCTGAAGACCCACGACCACGACTGGGAAACCGTCCTGCGCATCCCGCGTGCCATCGACGCCCTGCACTTTACCCTGCAAAAACGTCCCTTGACCGCAACAGAGCTCGGATTACTGCCGCAAACGCGCTTTCTTGGATAAATGCATACCAACAAGCGCATATCACCAAAATGGATTACAGCAAACCGGGCTGATCCAGACTCGCCAGCATTGTGCAGATCACGTTGACCTCTGGCTGCGGATCCATGCCTAAGGCTTCTTCAAAATAGGTCGCGCATCCCTGATATTCAATCGAAAAGACCTGCCCCCTCACACACCATACCGTTGCACCCAACGCACCCATGCCTGTCAATTCAACGGTGACCTGAGCAACGGCAAGCTCGGTTGTCACATTGGGAAATGCAAGCGTGGCATCAGTGCTGGGGCGACCTTTAGCCATCCTATAAAAATTCACTTCGACGCCCTCAGGCAGACGATTAAACCTGTTAATCGCCTGTATCTGAAGGTCCCAACGTGTGACCAGTGATGTTGGCAGGTGC
>JASLEL010000079.1 GCA_030151145.1 Aquirhabdus sp.
GTTGATGACCGTGTAATATATTGATTCAATGGATCATCCTGCATGATTGACAGGATGATCCATATCCGATGATGCGACGATCTCTGGTGGATGTTTTTAAAAAACCAAACGCATGATGTGCAAGAGTTTTTTTAAGTTTTATTATGTAAGGCCTTGTTAATGGCCGCCTCTATATCATTTAAAATAATGACGTCCCTAGAGCACCATACTTACACCTTAACCGCAGATTCATATTCGTTGCGTATTGTAGTTGCTTATAGATCCTATGCCATTTCAAGCAGTCGGTCAGCGCCCTCAATATGCGACAATTACAGCTACATACCGTCTTGATCTTCATGCAAGTTACTTCAGGAAATCTGTTATGAGACCTTTATATCTGTTGACCGCATCTACGCTGGTTGCCACCTTGGCCATCACCGGTTGTACTTCCAAGCCTGCCAAAACTACCCCAGATGCAACGGGCATGGCCAATGGTGCCAATACCAGTGGTCTGGGTACCGATGGTAGCCTGAATGGTCAGACACTGACCCCTGAGCAACGCGCCCTGCTTGGCCGTATCGTCCACTTCGATTACGACAGCAGCGAAATCTCCCAGAATGACTATGTCACGCTGAATGCACACGCGCGCTATCTGGCCAGCAACGGCTCCGCACACGTCACGCTGATCGGCAATACCGATGAGCGCGGTACCCGCGAATACAACCTCGCACTGGGCGAGCGTCGCGCCAAATCCGTACAGTCCTATCTCGTCACGAACGGCGTACAGTCCAGCCAGATTGATGTCGTCAGCTACGGGAAAGAAAAACCGGTCGATGACGGTCATGACGAATCGGCCTGGGCCAAGAATCGTCGTGTTGAAATCAACTACGACCGTCTGGATCCAAACAAGAAATAATGCTTGCTTGAGCCATAAAAAACCCAGAACAATTTCTGGGTTTTTTATGGGCCGTTTTTTATGTTCAGGGCTGATTAGCGGCCCAGAATCTCACGCGCGACCACTTCTTTCATGATCTCATTGGTGCCGCCATAGATGCGCTGGATACGAGCATCGACGTAAAAACGCGAAATTGGATATTCAGTCATATAGCCATAGCCTCCGAACAGTTGCAGCAGATTATCCGCGACTTTGCATTGCATATCCGATGCGTAGGCTTTGACAGCCGCAGCCGTCGGTACATCCAGTTTGCCATGCATATAGTGCTCAATCGACTGACGGACAAAGGCTTCGGTCGCCAGAGCATCAATCTTGGCCTGCGCCAGTGTAAAGCGGGTATTCTGAAACTTAGCAATCGGCTGTCCAAAGGCCTGACGCTCACCGACATAACGAACCGTCACATCGATTGAACCCAAAATCGCACCCAGCGCAGTAACCGCGATACCCAGACGCTCACGTGGTAGCTCTTGCATCAGATAGACGAAGCCCTGACCGGCATTACCCAGCAGTTGATCTGCTGGCACTTTGACATTGTCAAAGAACAGCTCCGAGGTGTCCTGACTGTGCAGGCCGATCTTGTCGAGATTGGTGCCTTTCTTGAAGCCTTCCAGTGTGGTATCAACCAAGAGCAGTGATACGCCTTTGGCACGCGCCGCAGGATCGGTCTTGGCAGCCAGAATCACAAGGCCCGCATGCTGACCGTTAGAGATAAAGGTCTTGGAGCCATTCAGCAGATAATGATCACCATCTTTGATCGCGGTGGTACGAATGGCCTGCAGGTCAGAACCGGCACCCGGCTCAGTCATCCCGATGGCACCGACCACTTCACCACTGACGAGTTTGGGGATCCAGTATTGCTTCTGTGCTTCCGACGCAATATGCAGCACATAGGGCGCACAGATCTCGGAGTGCACCGAAATCGCCGTAGACAGCGAGCCATAGCCTGCACGAGCTGCTTCTTCGACCAGCATCAGGGAATAATTGGTCGGGACGCCATAGCCGCCGTATTCTTCAGGCATATCGACGCAGAGATAGCCATTCTCACCCAAGAGATTCCAGACCTCGCGGGGCATGATGCCGGTCTTTTCCCATCCCGCATAGTGCGGCTCGATATGTTCCAGGAGAAAACGGCGAAAATTGTCGCGAAACAATTCCAAATCAGCATCATGAGCCAGCATATCTACTTTCCTTTACGTCATCTTGTAAAACAACAGGTTAATATAAAAAACCACGCCATTTTCAAACAGGCCAATCATTATAAGCCAAACCATCCCACATCGCCGTATCCAAATCAGCATATCTGTGTACGACGCGGATATTTTCGGCCAATAGCAGTCGATTCCAATCATGCACCACGTGTTCATCATATGCGCAGGCAGCCCTTGGGCATGTGTATTGGTGGTGAATCCCGACTACGCCTGTGCTAAGGTAGTCCTATTCTAGTTTGTCATATGACCGTGATATTGCACATGTCCACACCACGCCCACGCCCCCAAGTCAATCAGTACAGAGACATCGAGCATCCCTTTGCTCAATACGTCCGTATCTTGGGTAAAGGCAAGCGCGGTAGTCGTTCGCTGACCTTTGAGGAAGCCGTTGATGCTTTCGGACAGATTCTGGACGATCAGGTGCTGGATGTGCAGTTGGGTGCATTCCTGATGCTGTTACGCGTCAAGGAAGAGTCGGTTGATGAGCTGGCAGGTTTTGTGACCGCCACCCGCCAACGTCTGAATCTGCCAGCCATAGCGGTCGATCTGGACTGGTCCAGCTATGCCGGCAAACGACGTCATTATCCGTGGTTTTTGCTTGCAGCCCTGACGCTGGCCAAATCCGGCGTGCGCGTCTTTATGCATGGTGCCGCCGGACATACCATCAATCGCCTGTATACCGAGCATGTGTTGCCAGTACTGGGCTATCCGGTCTGTCAGACGAGCGATGAGGTCGCACAGGCATTGGATCAATATCATTTCGCCTATATGCCGCTGTCGGCATTCTCCCCGCGACTGGGCGAGCTGATCGAATTGCGCAATGTCATGGGCCTGCGCTCCCCGGTCCACACCCTCGCCCGCCTGATCAATCCATTTAACGCCAGCGCAACCCTACAAGCGATCTTTCACCCCGCCTACCGGACCTCTCATCAAGCCACCGCGCTCAAGCTTGGCTATCAGAATGCTGCGGTGATCAAAGGCGAAGGCGGCGAGTTTGAGCGCAATCCTGATGCACGGACGCTGGTCCTCGGCATCCGCGATGGTGAGCCATATGAGTGTGAATGGGATATGCTGAATGAAGCGCGCAGCGATGTCGAAGAGTCTTTTGATCTGGATCATTTCCTCGCCGTCTGGCAAGGCAAGACCAGTCATGAATATGGTGAGAAAGCCGTCGTCGGCACACTGGCACTGGCCCTGACAACCTTAAAGAAAGCCAGCAGCATGGATGACGCCATGCAGCAGGCACAGGCTCTCTGGACGGCGCGTCTCAGCTAAAACCGTCCAGAGATGTGTTAATGGCCTGCCCGCTGTGCCAGCAGTTTTAAGCCACTCCAGTGCCGTGCAAACTGCCCTGCAGAAC